>MHRI01000028.1 GCA_001820935.1 Candidatus Taylorbacteria bacterium RIFCSPHIGHO2_01_FULL_51_15
CGGTGAAGCTCGAGACCGACGGTTCCGGTGAAGCTCGAGACCGACGGTTCGGGTCTTGGGCTTTTCATCGTCAAGAGCATTGTGGAGAGGCATGGAGGAATGATTTGGTTTGAGAGTGAGGAGAATCGGGGGGTGACGTTTCATTTCACGTTACCGCTTGAGAGAGAGCCGCGTGCAAAAGAGAAGGCCGCGGCGTAGAGCCCATCCGTGCATGGACTTTAGTTCGTTACCATTGTAAGATTTACACATTACGTATGTCCAAGGTGCTCATAATTGAAGATGACATTTTTCTCGGCGATGTGCTCGTGAAGAAACTAAGCGTGTCTGGCTATGAGACGAGACTCGCCCGCGATGGGGCGACTGGCCTAAAGGAGATCCATGCGTGGAAGCCCGACCTTATTCTTCTTGACATTATCCTCCCCCAGATGAACGGATATGAGGTTTTGGAGGCCAAGCAGAAAGACAAGACGATTGCGGCCATTCCCGTTATCGTGATTTCAAACTCCGGCCAGCCGGTTGAGATAAATCGCGCGCTTGCGCTCGGCGTCAAGGACTACCTCGTCAAGGCCCAGTTCGATCCCGAGGAGGTCATCGTCAAGGTAGGTCTACAACTTGGCAAGGAGGGGGTGAAGACAGTGATCGGAAATGCCGAGCCGGAGCGAGCGCGAGCGCCCCTTCCAAATACACCTACGCTTAGCGGAAGAAAAATAATGTGGATCGAGGATGATAAGTTTCTCTCCGACATCATTGCGAGGAAACTTTCCCAGCAGGGGTGTGTGCTCATGCACACGACGGAGGGCGAAGAGGCGCTCCGGATGCTCGAAAAGCAGAAACCGGATCTCATCCTCCTCGACATCCTTCTTTCGGGAATTGACGGATTTGAAATACTGACGCGCCTCAAGGGCGATGAGAAAACAAGGAGCATCCCCGTTATCCTTCTCTCGAATCTCGGCCAGCGGGAGGATATCGACAGGGGCAAGAAACTTGGCGCCGCCCGCTTTCTCGTAAAGGCCACCGTCACTCTCGATGAGATTGTTGGCGAAATTAAGGCGGTGCTTGGGCAAGCTCCGGCAAGTGGTTTGTAGTAGAAAGACAGGCGACCCTTTTTGGAATATCGCTTTCTTTTTCCTCCGTTGCCCGCTATAATGCCCCACATCCACCCTATGGAGAAGTCCATGGGGCATGTTTAGTGTAAAGAGGAAATATCAAAATTTAAAATTGTATTTCAGCATCACACATTATGAGACGTTACATTCATTACCTCGGGGCTTGTCCCGAGGGATTATATTTTTGCAGTTTCGATATTTTCAATGAATTCTTCACAGGATAAACTCATCGTCAAAGGGGCGCGGACGCATAATCTCAAAAATGTCACGGTTGAGATGCCCCGAAATAAACTGATCGTCTTTACCGGCCTCTCCGGATCGGGAAAGTCGTCGCTCGCGTTCGACACCATCTTCGCGGAGGGACAGCGGCGGTACGTCGAGTCACTCTCGGCGTACGCGCGGCAGTTCCTAAGGCAGATGCAAAAGCCCGACGTCGACGAGATTATCGGACTTTCGCCCGCGATATCGATTGATCAGAAGTCCCGCTCGAACAATCCGCGCTCAACGGTCGCTACGATTACCGAAATATACGATTATCTCCGCGTCCTTTTCGCTCGCGTCGGAAAACCATACTGCCTTTCATGCGGAAGAGAGATTCGAAGGCTTTCGAGCGAGGAGATACTCGAAGTGATCACCGATTCCGCAGAGGTTATTCTTCGCGGAGAGAAGGGAAAGAGGGTCCTCGGCGTCTCGTACAATGATCTGAAGCTTCGTATCTACGCCCCTCTTGTCGTTGGGCGAAAGGGGGAGTATTACCAGATGCTCTACGATCTTCTGGGGAAGGGCTACAAGACGGTCAAGGTTGATGGAACGGATCGGAATTTGCGCGAACAAATCGTGCTTGAGAAAAATAAAAAGCACGACATTGACCTCCTTGTCGACGAGTACTTCCTCACCGACCTCTTTGCTTCTCCCGCGACTTCCTCAAAGAACGCGGGAAAGCGGAAGGGTATTTCCGGAGGCGAGATCCTGAGGGAGCGATTGCCCGAAGCTGTTGAGCGAGCGCTTCACGAATCTGGCGGGCTTATACGAATCGAGGTTCCGCACTCTACGCTTGCCTCATCTCCCGCCTCGCGAGAGGAGAAGGGGAAGCCGCTCTTCGAAAAGATTATCTCCGCGAAGTTCACCTGCCCGTATGATGGCTTTTCATATCCGGAGATCGAGCCGCGACTTTTTTCCTTCAACTCGCCCTACGGCGCCTGCAGTGAATGCAATGGGCTCGGGACGCGACATTTCTTCGGCGACGAGGTGTGCCCGCGTTGCAAGGGGGCGCGCCTTCGAGATGAGGCCCTGCATGTCCGAATTGGAAGCACGATCCTGCGCGGGCAAGGAAAAGAGAGTGAGGAGCGAGGCCTCAATATTGTCGAACTTTCCGCGCTCTCCATCGCGCTTGCGTATGATTTCTTCATCGAGCTTAAACTGACCGCGAAGGAGCGGGAGATCGCGAAGGTGGTTCTCCGAGAAATCGAGGCACGGCTCCAATTCATGGTGGACGTGGGAATAGAGTATCTTACCCTGGACCGGCGCGCGCACACCCTCTCCGGCGGAGAAGCTCAGCGCATCAGACTCGCCTCCCAACTTGGAAGCGGACTCGTCGGAGCGCTCTATGTGCTCGACGAACCGACGATTGGACTCCATGCGCGCGACAACGCCCGCCTTATTAAGACGCTTTTGCATCTTCGCGATATCGGAAACACGATTATCGTCGTGGAGCACGACGAAGAAACGATTCTGTCCTCCGATTATCTGGTCGACATCGGCCCGGGAGCGGGAGTGCACGGAGGAAGAATCATCGTCGCCGATGATCTGCAAAAGCTCCTGAAGGCGAAAAGTTCGGCCGCCAAGGACTCGCTTACCCTCGCGTATCTTCGAGGAGAGCGGGAAGTCGCGGTCCCGGAAAAGCGAAGGGAGCAGGATAAGGGGAGTCTAAGGATACGCGGGGCGAACCTCTTTAACGTCCGAAATCAAAACGTCGATATTCCTCTTGGAAAGTTTGTCACGATCACGGGCGTATCGGGATCGGGAAAATCAACCTTCCTGTATGAGGTCATGCATAAAAATCTGCAGGCAAGGTTCGATCGCCGCTACCGCACGAACGACGTATTTCATGTGGGCTCCTTTACCGGAACCGAGTATCTGTCGCGTGCAATCCTCATTGATCAGTCGCCAATTGGCAGGACACCGCGCTCGAATCCGGCAACCTACACCGGAGCGTGGACGTTTGTCCGCGAGCTTTTCTCCGAGACCGAAGAAGCGCGCGTTCGGGGCTGGGGGCCAAGCCGTTTCTCCTTCAACGTCAAGGGCGGTCGCTGCGAGGCCTGTCAGGGGAACGGAGAAATAGCCGTCGAAATGCATTTTCTGCCGACCGTCTACGTGACCTGTGATGTCTGCAACGGCAAGCGGTTTATGAAAGAGACACTCGAGGTGAAGTACAAAAAGAAAAGCGTCTACGATGTGCTGCAACTTACGATAGAAGAGGCGCTCGCTTTCTTTGAGGATATCCCCGCCATATACGACCGGCTGAAGACGCTGAATGAGGTTGGCCTCGGGTATCTGGAATTAGGGCAGTCCGCGACCACGCTCTCCGGAGGCGAGGCGCAACGGGTGAAAATCTCATCGGAGCTCTATAGGACGCATGTCCAGAAAACCATTTATCTTCTCGACGAGCCCACGGTGGGACTGCACTATGAAGATGTGAAAAAGCTTATCGAAATTCTTCAAACGCTTGTCGATCACGGAAATACGGTGGTGGTGATCGAGCACAATATGGACGTTATTAAGTCGTCGGATTATATTATTGATTTCGGGCCGGAAGGCGGTTCGGGCGGGGGAGAGATCATTGCCAAGGGAACTCCGGAGGAAGTCGCCCGCGCTAAAAATTCCTATACGGGAAGTTATTTGCGGAAGGCTCTGGGGATGTAGGAGTAAAGTTGCTCCACACGGAGCCAAAGGAGCGGGAGGATCCTTAAAAATGAAAAGCCGGCCTTCGCTACATGAAGGCCGGCCCGTGAGAAGAGAATCTTATCGCACAAGAGACAGTGTCGGCATGATCTGCCTGATGAAATCGGCCGGCGTGTAGGGCTTCGGCAAGAATAGATCCGCTCCTGCCTTAGCGAGCACCTCCGGCGTAATGCCCGAGATCTCGACAAAATTGCCGCTGGAGACAATAACAGGACGCTCAGGCCGCGAATTCTTGCTTGCCGTTAGCACTGCGAGACCGTTTAGCCCGGGCATCTTGAGGTCGGTGATCACCACGCTTATGTCCGGATGCTTGGCAAGGAGCGATATCGCCTCCTCGCCGCATCCAGCCTCTAACGTGTGTAGATCCGTCCTAAGGGCGCCGGTGCAGAGACGGAGGATTTGAACAATGAGATCTCGGAGGAGCGAGTCGTCGTCAACAACTAGTATCTTCATATTTATTTGTGCTGATTCGATGAATAAGATACCATACAAGATACATGAAGTCAATAGTATCAAAGAAATTGCCTGACACGCCCGGCGTGTACTTTTTCCTGGGGAGAAAAAAGGAAATTCTGTACATTGGGCGCGCAACCTCACTCCGTACTCGAGTTCGGAGCTACTTTTCGTCTGACCTTGCGGAAAAACGAAGTGACTGGATCGCGAAAATGCTTGCGAAGGCGCGAAGCCTAGAGGTGCGGAAAACCGACTCGGTGCTCGAAGCTATGCTTCTCGAGGCGGATCTTATCAAGAAATTTCAGCCATTCTTTAATACCGATGAGAAGGACGACAAAAGTTTTAATTGCGTTGTAATCACCAAGGAAGCCTTCCCTCGCGTGCTTATCGTTCGAAGGAGGGAACTTGACTCTCCCGCGACTCCTAATTCCAAATTCGTCATTCGAGCTTCATACGGTCCCTTTCCGCACGGCTTCGAGCTTCAAACGGCAATGAAAATCATTCGGAAAATCTTTCCCTACCGCGATGCAAAGTGTGCTCCGAATCGGCGGGGTGGAAATGAAGTAGCGCGCCCGCTTCCGTGCTTCGGGAGACAAATCGGCCTCTGCCCGGGCGTGTGTACCGGAGAAATAAGCAGAGCCGACTACGCGAAGACGATACGAAATATCCGATTGTTTCTCGAGGGCAAAAAGACTCGCCTGCTCGCGCTCTTACGGAAGGAAATGAAGAGCGCCGCGAAGGCACAGCAGTTTGAGAGAGCGCACGAATTGAAGAAAACCGTTTTTGCTTTACAGCACATTCAAGACGTGGCGCTTCTCAAAACTGCTAACTACTCTCTACCCGCTACTCACTTCCGCATCGAGGCCTATGATCTTTCTCACTTCGGAGGAAAGGACATTGTGGGCGCGATGAGTGTTGTCGAGAATGGTGCCGCGAGGCCATCCGAATACCGGCTATTCAAATTGCGAGGGATCCAGAGTCAGCACGAGGTTCAGGGAGTTTCCGAGGTGCTCGAACGGCGATTTAAGCACCCCGAGTGGGCGTTCCCCGATCTTGTGGTGGTTGACGGAAATAAGGTGCAAAAGGGGGCGGCGGAAAAGCTTCTTGCCACGCTAGGGAAGCACATCCCGGTGGTCGCGGTGGTAAAGGATGACCGCCACAGGCCCGCAGGTCTACGCGGGATGAGCACAGAACTTGCACCTCACAAAGGCGCCATTCTCCTTGCCAACAGCGAAGCGCATCGGTTTGTCCTCAAATTTCAAAAAAGTCGCCGCACCCTTCGCTGATTGTGTCTCCTGCTCTTGGTGCCGCGCGCCTTAGGGAGGTATACTAGTTGTATGTCCTACGCTGAAAAGGCGAGAGTTGCGGTGTTGCGCGGAGGCCCGTCGAGCGAATATCATATCTCGCTTCGAACCGGCGCGACCGTGCTCGCGAATCTTCCCGAGAAGTATCACCCCCTCGATGTGTTCATCGACCGAGAGGGACTTTGGCACCTGCGCGGCAAAATGGAAGAGCCGCATGCGGTGCTGGGAAAAGTTGATCTCGTGTGGAACGCGCTCCACGGCGAGTACGGGGAAGACGGCACCGTGCAGCATCTCCTTGAAGCCCATGGCACTCCGTTCACCGGCCCGAAGCGGTTCGCGGCTACGCTCTCTCAAAATAAACTTCTCGCGAAAAAGGCCGCGGAAAGATCGGGAATCAAAACTCCCTACTACAAATTCCTTCGCCGAGAGGAAACGCCATCCCTTCACGCGGCGGCTGGAGAGCTCTATCGGACATTCCCTCAGCCGTGCATCGTGAAGCCCGCTTCGAAGGGTTCGTCAATCGGTATTTTTCTCTCGGCTTCGCAGGATGAGATCGCCGAAGCGCTTTTTGAGGTGTTTGCCATTGGGGAAGTGGCACTCATCGAGGAATACATTGACGGAAGGGAGGCGATTTGTGCCATCATTGAGGGGTTTCGAGGCGAGGAGCACTATTCGCTCCTTCCGGTGGAAGTAAGACTGCCCTCGGAGCGCGAATTTTTAGATTTTCGCACTCGATATGAAGGGGAGTCCACCCACCTCTGCCCGGGCAAGTTTAGTGCCGCAGAGAAAGCTGAGCTTCAGGAGCTAGCCATACGGATGCATCGCCTCCTACACCTGCGGCACTATTCTCGTTCCGATTTTATCGTGCACCCTCGTCGCGGGATTTTCTTTCTCGAGACGGACGCCTTGCCCGATTTGTATGACGAGCGGTCCTCATTTCCGCAATCCCTGAAAAGCGTGGGCGCGACCATTCCGGCGTTCCTTGAGCATGTGCTCACATTGGCGCAAGAGCGAAAATAGGGTAAGCTCATGCTCAAAAGGGGCCTGGTTTAGACACGCATCGCACGTGCCCCGTGAGCAGACTTGTGGACCCCTGATGGGCCCATAGCCCTGACGCGAGGGAGGTCGGGGAGCCGACCGAAGCGTCGGCTTAAAAAGGATCCTCGATGGCTTTGGTGGGCCCATAGTAAAACGGCATTACGCGGCATTCGCATTGCCGAGGTCCGGGTTCAATTCCCGGTGGGTCCACCAAAGCTATCGGGACATTGCACAGGTGGGGGTTCGATTCTCTCTGGTCCACTAATTTGTTTTCGGGGTTGCCGAGTCCAAAGGAAATACAGGATAGGTATAAGGGCTACTCTTCACCCGGGACAGGGTGCACACCTCATCAACCGTTTTGCCTGCCTTCTCGACCAAGAAGTACCACTTCTCCTGACCTTTGCCGGATATGCCGCCTGTTGCTTTTTGTTCGCCATACGTTGCATTTGCTAGACGGTTAACCTTTGTCACCCCAATCTAGCAGAAATGTCACCTCATATGGTTGACCGTACGTGCTGTTGCCTTTTTCATTTAGGGACACTACAATTGTCTTTAGCTCGCCTTGGAGTCTTCTTACTATTTAATAAGCAAAAATCATGAAATATGAAATTGCTCCAGATGAGACCCTGGAGGGGAAGGTTGGGGCAGAACGTTTGGGTCGCGAATACACATGCCGCTTTAATCCGCATATGGAGGCGATAATGAAATACCTTCAGGATGATGACGGCAGGATTAGCGAGGTAACGGAATTTAGAATACGAGAGGAACACAATGCGTCCGCTAAGGAAGAGGCACAGGTCAGAGATTTTCTTAAGGATGCGAGTCTAACATGGGAGGAACGCGAAATGGATCCTGAAGGCGGAATATTCTGGGTCGTAAATCCTGAGACACTTAAAAATCCGAAAGCACTTCAAAAAATCAAGAGTACTTTTCGCGCGTACTATGAGGAAGGTGAGAGCGGCATGAAGGGAGTCGAGTATTTTGAAGGTATAAAAGGTTAGTCTTAGGATGATCTAAAACCACAATGAAAGGAGAATTGCCGGATGAAGGAATCAGGGACCTTGATCTTACACTAGAAAAAGGAGAACTGGAGAAACGTGGTCGTGAAGTTCCGGAGATGTACGATTGGCGTCGGCGTAGAATTGAGAATGTCCTTGAGCTACTGAAGGACTATAAGGACTTGGATACTATTTCTCTTGAATACAATAATCACCCCGGCCGTCATTTCAAGATTAAAGTGGGGACGGTAAGGGAGTATGGTAACCGCCTTTTGCAGATAAAAGTTGGAGAAAAGCTTCTCGAAGACGAGGAACGGGACATGGAGGATCTTTTCACTGGAGGGCATTACGGCGCGTGGACTATCGTCGGCACGAATAAGACAAATTCGTCGTGGCCGCGTGAGGAAAGACCGGATGACGAACTCCCCCGAAACGTTTCCACACAGGAAACATGAGAAATAACCCCATTGATGAGCCCGTGCACAATTCTAGATGAAATTCGAAACATATCAACCAACACAGGAGGAAGGTGCCAAAGCCGAGGACATGATGACCCCGGAGCAGAAAGCTATGAGCGAACAAAGAGAAAAAGAGTTTAATGAGCGGGTGCAAGCTGTTCTTCCAGGAGAGCACGCTGGATATTTCAAAGATATGGAAACTAAGCATTTTGATCCAGAAAAGGGGGTTGGATCGCTTTTTACCGAGATAAAAGACTTACAAAGTCTTCTTGACAAGACCATTGACCAGCGCGGCAACTTAGATGGCGATGACCGCGAAAAATTTATTGCGATGGGAGTCAAACCAGAAGCGTTGATGACTTTCTGCCGCTATCTAGAAGTGGAAACTCCAGGCGAGGTAGGAGTCAGTAGCGTTAAGGATTTATCACCTGATACAAGGGTAAAAGTCATCAGAACGAAACAAGGCGCTCCTTGTTCTTTGGTCGTTGAGGGCCAGAATCTGCCTACCACGAAATTCGGTACGATAATCATAGGTCCCAATGAAAAAGGCAAAAAGTCTGACGACCCTGAACCTTCCACAAGAGAAATGATTTGGACTGTTCACCCCGGACTTCCTGTGAGACCAGCCACCCAGGATATTTGGCCGGAAGGATCAGAAATTACCATACAAGATGTTATTGATAAATTAGGGAATGATGTTTTTGTTAATGTAAAAAAGGTTGAAGCTAAAGCTTAAATGAGGATAGAATTAAGCGGCGTACCTAATGTTTCTTTGGACTGTAAATCCCGAAACACTCAAAAATCCAGAAGCACTTGAGAAAATCAAAAAAACTTTTCACGCCTACTATGAAGAAGGGGATAGAGGGATGAAAGGAATCGAATATTTTGAAGGTGCCAAGGAGTAGCTAATCAGTCTATGATTGGAACTGAGATTGCGTTCTGATAAGTTTCTAAAACGATTTAAATTAGATGAATCCCGAGACATACAAACCATCGCCGGAAGAAGTTGCCAAGGCCGAGGACATGATGACCGGCGAGGAGAAATCGGCGAGCGCTGAACGCGAGCGGACATGGAGAGAAAAGGCTCTTGAGACTGCGCTGGCGGACGTATGTGAGAAATATCCGGCATTTTCGGAAAAGATAAAATCTTCACTCGAAACCCCCAGATGGGCGAGCATCATAATGAGGGTCCAAAAATGGACTCGCACCTTTCTTTAATCTTGGCAAATTTGGAGTCTATCAAAAACGGTACCTTTCACGATGCAATTGCTGAAGACGAAAGCTTAAAAGAAACGATGAGACGCATTGTCGTTGTGCCGGGGAGAGAGAATCCTAATCACGACTCTGTAAATCCCGCTCTTGTAGAGTACACATTTTTCCATGATATTTCGAAGCCAGATTGCTTGACTCTCAAGGTGGAGAGTGAAAAGCAGGGAATTGAGATCACATGGGAGCAGTGGAAAGAAATTGAGCGGATGGGACAGCCGTATCAATTTGAAGGCAGGGTGATAAAATCCATTTCGTACTTTCACCCAAGCGAAGGAGCAGACGGGCAGCACGGCAATAAGGCCGCTGAAATGCTAGAGGGCAGTGGCATCCCTCCAGAAATTCTCATAGCGATACGCAAGCACGAGGTAGCTTACCAATTTTCAAGAATCAATGCGGCGACATACGAGGAACACTTTGTTAAGCCGAAATTTACAGCAGAGCAACAAGATTTGATTCTAGTGGCTTCTTACATTGATGCAATGGCATCGCTACTTCCTGACGGGAAACCGGATTTAGGCAATTTTGTAAATCTATTACACTCCAGAAATAACTACCTTTTGATCAAAGAATTCTTAGATAAAGGAATACTTTTCAGAGAAAATGAACTTGCGGCACTTAAGAAACAAGATAGAATCTTGACTCGACAAGATGTTGAGGCAATTGTGCCTAAACCAGAGAAATACAGTGTTGCAATCCTTGCCAAGAAGTTAGCTCCTCTGGTTGTCGGAGGGCAAATTACTGAAAGAGAAAAAGCGCAAATACTCTCGATAATTTCTTCCAATCCGCGAGACTTAGGCAAGCAATTCGGTCCCAAAATGAGAATCATTAAACCTCTACTAGAGGATTCGAGAGAGCAAGTTTAGACATCAGAGGGGTCTTGCGAGGCTGAATCAAGGTTGATTCTCGTAAAAGGTTCGCTGGGGGGTGTGGTTGCTCCGAAAGTTTACTCGGGCAGGTTGACGAGGTGGGGTCCGATTCCCCCCAGGTCCAAAGTCTGCCTCGAGTCGCACAGGCGGGGCTCTACATCGCCAACAAAAAATCACCGACCCTCTCGCGGTGATTTTTCACTTTAATTTCCGAATGAATCTATTGTGTCGTACGGAAGGAAGCTGGTAATGAGATACTCGCGTTTTTCAATGAATCAAATACTACGACCAAATAGAAGTACGTTGTATTCGACGTGAGATTATTGATGTTTACTGTGTGGGTAACGCGAGCGAGACCATCGTACTGAGCTAGAGTTCCGCCTACCACGGGCTCGCCTGAGAACACACCCGTTGAATCGAAAGTATTGCTTACGTTGATGGGCGACGTGCTGTAGTAGACCTTCCCCATGGAAGCTTCGCTTGCAGTCCAGGTTATGGATGCACCATCGTTGTCGGTGCTTACGTTTACGCTCATGATTATGGGAGCATACACATCTCCGCTAGGACCGGGGCTTCCGCCACCCGGCAGCTTTGTATTAATGGCGGCCTGCGTCAGTGGCCCAACTCGGCCATATCCAGTTGTCGCTGGCGTTCCTTGGGAGATAATTCCTTGTGCTGTTTGGAATCTCTCCACCGCAGCTTTGGTAAGCTGACCGAAATATCCGGTGACGAGGCCCTCGGGATAGATGCTTGCGCTTGTCGCGAGATATGCCTGAAGTTCAGTAACTTCTGGGCCGCGATCGCCAAAATCCAACTGGCTTGTTATCACGGCGAAAGCATTCTGAATTCCGAGAGAGAAGACGGCAAGCAGTGCCATCACTGCCACGATAGAGAGGAGGCCTAAGCGCGACGTATTTCCTCCTAGATTTGTTGTTTTGTTCATGTTGAGTATTGTTTAGACTAATTTGAGGGATTATTGAGGCGTTTTACACAATCGACCCGTTATGTTTAATCCCCGCTCATGATGCCGTTGCGAGTACCACACGATTACAGTCGCTTTCCGTGACTGCTACGACCTCTTTTTGAGTGCATTGATTTCTTTTTCTAATTTTCCAATGTGAATTTCCAGTCTGTTTGTTCGTTCGGTGAGCGTTGCTTCCATCTGCTTTGTGTGTATTGCAAGGGTCTCCGCTACAGCCATCATTTCCGTAACATCTTCGATCGCCAGGAGTATGATTGGTGGAAAGGCGGCATCCTCCTTAATGTGAATCTGGCGGGCATTCAAAATCATTATTTTACGACCGATGAAGGGAAACTCGTGAGCAACTTCAAAACCCTTAAAGAAGGTATTTTTTGGCAGAATATCTTCGAGTAGTTTCCGCAGGGCAGGAATATTCCACTGGCCGTTTCCCAGCTCATACACAATTCTCTTTTCCGTGTCTTTTGGCTCAACTTGAAATGTCCGATAAAAAGACTCGTTCGCCGCCATCACGCTAAAATTCTTATCCAGTATTAGAATTGGCTCACGCACAACATCTACGACAGTTTTGATGTATGTCCAGCTTTTTTCCCAAAAGTGATCTACGAAGTCGGCGCCGATTGGAGCAAATGGTTTTCCTATGGTTTTGCTATTTTTTTCCATAGCATAAATGCCGTTATACCGTCTGCCTCATTACAGGGCTCGCTATTAGGGTGCATAACATGCTACACTTAAGGTCCGAACGTCCTCCTAGAAGATGTACGAGTGTAATGTTGGTGTAATAATGAAGAGCCGATTTGGCATGAATTTAGGCCCAGAAACATGGGAGTGTATCAAGTATCGCGGCTTGATATGTAATGCTCATGTAATAGAACGTCTGAGCGTTCGGCTTAACCACTATAATGACCAGGAAACAAGATACTCGACAAAAGGCAGTACTAACTCTAGCGCATCACGATTACGCGAGGGGGATGAATTCGTACTCCTTTTTCAAGGTTCACAATCATGCGACAAGCGACGACTTGGTCCAGGACACGTTCATAAAAACCTGGAGTTACCTCGCCAAAGGGGGAAAGATTGAGATAATGAAGGCTTTTCTCTATCACATTCTCAATCAGCTTATTATTGACGAATATCGGAAACATAAAGCAACCTCACTCGATGTTCTTCTTGAAAAAGGGTACGAACCGAGCGTTGATCACTCGGAACGTGTTTTCAATGTATTTGATGGTAAGGCGGCACTTCTATTGATTCAACACCTTCCGACAAAGTACCAAACGGTTATGCGAATGCGATACGCGCAGGATCTATCACTTAAAGAAATATCCTTAATCACTGGACAATCGACGAACGCGGTTGCTGTGCAGGCGCATCGAGGGCTTATAAAGCTTAAAAAATTGTACAATCGCACCTGAAAATAGGTTGGACCATCATTTTGATGTGGTCTAGCAAGGCTATCTATGCTAGAGTTTTTGTATTGAGCGCTCGCTAGTTGGACGCGAATTAAGATTCGACCGAAAATTTTGGCGGGCCCTTAGCTCATCTGGTAGAGCGCCACATTTGTCCCGAAAAATAATAAGCTATGTGAATATATTTTTCGAGATCCCGCTACAAAGGAGTGACGTGTGGGCACGCACGATCGAACATTTTGGTGGGCCGTTAGCTTAGTTGGTAGAGCGCCACATTTGCAATGTGGAGGTCGCCGGTTCGAATCCGGCACGGTCCATTCGTGATGAATCTCTATAAAGCTCGAGTAGAACGCGAGTGTTGATTTTACTTCGGGAATGGGGTATATTCTTTGAGGCCGTTCTCGCAATAGTTCGTGAGTGGCCGTCCCGTCAAACCCAAAACAAACCGTATCCAAAATGAACCTCTTCCTCGCACTGAAAGCGGCCGGCATCCTCTACGTGCTTTGGCCGATACAAATTGCTGCAACTGCGGTGACCGTCTTCATCGTCGCAAGGGAAATTGTTGATTACTTCCGGTGGCGCGAGAAAATCGTGGCACCGAGGCGGGAGTCAACAGTCGAGATCTCTCTAAGTACATAGGATTCCTCTGCCACACGCCGTGACCTGTTCCCGATCCTTCGGGGCAGGTCCTTTTCTTGGCACCAACGCCTCCACTGCATCCACTTTTTTGTCATCAGATTGTGCGCTAGAATAAGCATATGACCTTCTCACCATCACTACTCCTTCAACCGCTTCCTCTTGGAATATTTCTTGCCCTCTGCCTCCTCGTCTTCAGCGCTTTTAGCATCGCCTTCATCTACCACTGGCGAGAGTATGGCATGGACGCTAAGTTTATTCGAGTTGCCCCTTCCGTGTATCTCATCATGTCGGGCCTCTTTTGCGGACTCGCGATTATTTTTTACCTCTCACTTCTATGATCAAGCTCGAGGAAGGAGAGAGCATCGAATATGTAGCGCGCCGTCATTGGCTTCTCTTTCTTGGGGAGGTCGCCTTTCTCGCGCTTCTCGCCCTCGCGCCCCTCTGCCTGTTCCTCATTCCCCCCTCCGTGATCTCCGTACTTTCCGAGGTGTTCGCGCCGGCTGAAATAAGTTTGCGGCTGTTCTTTTTCCTCTGGAGTCTGTGGATGCTGTTTCTGTGGATGGCACTCACTCTTTTCTGGACGAATTATTACCTTGACGTGTGGATACTCACGAACCACCGAATCGTGGACGTCGAGCAGATCGGCCTCTTCAACCGCAAGGTTTCCTCCTTTAGGTTCGACCAGATACAGGACGCGACGGTGAAGGTTTCCGGACTTCTCGCGACACTCATTGATTTTGGAACGGTTGAAATTCGAACAGCGAGCAACGAGTCCTTCGGCTTCCAAGGCGTAGCCCGTCCTAACTATCTCAAGAATCGAATTCTTTCCGAGCAACACCGCGTGCATACTGGTTAATGAAGCGACCTCCTCCTCTGGGCCTCCCCCTCTTTAGAGGGGGAGACTAAGAGGGGGTGCAACCCATTGCGCGACCTCATCGAGAACCCTATAAGGAAATTCGGAAATGAAAAAGCGGACCCAAGGTGGATCCGCGTGGGGGCAAAGCTAGTGGGAGCATGAAGGTCAGCTCTCACGAGGGGAGAGGTGCCTCAAAATTTCCGCACTGCTGTCGAGCCAGAACGCATTAACCAGATGAACCTCATTCCTTGGCGGAGAACTTGTGACAACGACGACTTGAAGTTCAGGACGCTCTTTTTTTATGATGCGCGCGATTGGGAGCCAACTTTGCGAGATGAACACAATGGTGTCACCTGCCTTTAGTTCAGAGATGACCTCCTCATGGGTACGTCGGATCTCCACAGTGCGTTCCCTTGATCCTGCTCGCCCTGTGGAGAAGCGTTCAAAATGCGCGGCATAGCTTATTGCAAGCGTTTCGTAATTAAAGCCACCGGGAGCGCTTCCTCCAGATTCGGCGACAAAGATCAGTCTTTTCATGCGTCTAACTTTCTCTTCAGATTGTTCAATGAGCTCGATGGCACTACAGTATAAGCCGAGTGGACTCATGTCAAGAATGTGCGGAAATTGCGAGGCAGAAAGTTTTTCGCTATACTCACGAGGTGTTGAAAAATGAACCGGAATTTGCGCGAGAAGAGGACCGTCCCAGCTCAATCCCCGCCCCGAGGGGGAAGGGAGGAAGCGGAGCGGCAGACTTCAGCGTGTGGCAGCTCGCGTGGGAACTTGGATACACCATCGCGATTCCCATAGTTCTTTTCGCGCTCCTCGGGAGATGGGCGGACGAGAAGCTATCGAGCTCTCCTTGGTTACTGCTCGTGGGGATTATTATTTCAATACTTATTTCAAGTTTGCTTATTTACCAAAGAGTCAAGAAATTACTTAAGTAACCGTGACGAAATTTGTAATTCATACTTCATAATTCGTATTCCCATGCATATCTCCATCGTTCCTGAAACTCTCTTCCATATCGGCCCACTCTCAGTCACGAATACGCTCCTCACCGCGTGGCTCGTGCTTCTCCTCCTCACACTCGGGGCCGTACTATTCTCCGTGGTCATACGAAGTATACCCGGGCGGATACAGGCAGGCGTCGAGGCGCTGCTCGAGGGATTGCTTGGTTTTTTCGAGACCATCGCGGGAAGCAGGGAAACGACTCGCCGCTTTTTCCCAATAGTCGCTACGATTTTCATCTTTGTCCTTCTCTCCAACTGGGTGGGAATTCTTCCCGGGATCGGAAGCATAGGATTCTATGAAGTCCTTGAGGGGAAGGAAACATTTGTGCCGCTATTCCGTTCGGTTTTTTCGGATCTAAACATGACGCTCGCGTTAGCCCTCATCGCGGTCAGTCTCTCGCATTTTTTCGGTGTTGTTACCCTCGGGATTAAAAGCCACGTCGGGAAGTTTATCAACTTCAGTAGTCCTATCGCGGCGTTTACCGGCATACTCGAGATCATTAGTGAGGTCGCGAAGGTCATCTCATTTTCATTCCGTCTTTTCGGTAACGTCTTCGCGGGTGAGGTACTCCTCACCATTATCGCTTTCCTCATCCCCTACATCGCGCCGCTACCATTCCTTGGGCTTGAACTTTTCGTCGGTTTCATCCAAGCCCTCATCTTTGGCACGCTTGCGATGGTGGCATTCTCAAGCTTCAGTGTAAGTCACGCGGAACACTGAGGCAATATCGAATCTCGAATATCCAATTTCGAAAAATGCTGAGTAAAAAACAAGTCAACGGTTCAATATTTGCTTCTTCGGTATTTGACTTACTTTTTCGATATTCGAGATTAGATATTCGATATTTTGGTTGAGCAAAAACCCGATATATGTTACGATGTAGGCCACTTTTTAATTATTAGTTAATCGCATTTACCAAAATATGGAATCACTTGCAGCAGGTATTGCCATCGGTGTGGGAGCGATTGGTCCCGGAATCGGCATTGGACTTCTCGCGGGTAGAGCCATGGAGGCCATCGGCCGAAACCCGGAGGCGGCTCCGAAGATCCAGACGGCCATGATTCTCGCTATCGCGTTTACCGAGGCGATCGCTATTTACGCGCTCGTCGTTGCCCTGATTATCAAGTTCGTTTAATCTCGAATCAAACTCGAATTTAAGAACGCGAATCACTCGGATCAACATTTGTGATGTTCGAGTGGGAATTCGGGTCTGATTAGCGATAGCGAGCGAATAGTACTCTATGAGCGAGCTCCTACATTCATTAGGTATAGAATGGCCAATCCTGATCGCCCAGCTTGTCAACTTCGCGATCCTGCTTTTTATTTTGGAGCGGTTTGTCTATAGGCCGATCATAAAGCTCCTCGATAAGCGGCGGGAGGACATCGCGACCAGCGCGAAGCGGGACGAGGAGATTCGAGCGAAACTAGGAGAGATGGATATCGCCCGCGAACGCGTTCTTACCGAGGCTAGGGCACAGTCGCAGAAGATTCTGGATGAGGCGAAGGAGGACGCGGAAAGATTGCGAGGGAAAATGATACTGGCCGCGCAAGAGGAAATCGCGCGAAACAAGGCTGACGCGGAGCGACGCCTTGAGGCGAGCAGGGTGCGGCTGCTTGCGGAAGTGAAGGGCGAAATCGGGACGCTTATCGTTGACACCATAGAGAAGACACTTGGCGACGTGCTGGATGAGAGAACGCAGGGGAAAATGGTCGAGCAAGCGTTGGCGGCTATACGGGAAGGGCAGAAGAAATAGCCGCCCAAAATTGACCTAATTATTCTAATTAACCTAATTGACCTAAAGAATGCCCACCCGCAATTCGGGAATTGTAATTTGGAACTTCCCTAGAATAATTAGAACAGTTAGGGCAATTAGAATAATTATGAAGTATTCTTCATCTCAGTACGCAAAAACCCTCCATGAGCTTGTAGGCGAAGCCCTGCCAACCAAACGCCGAGAGACTATTCGTGAATTCCTCGGGGTCATCGCGCGACACGGATCGCTCTCCCTCCTACCGGAAATTGCGCGAGAATTTGAGACACTACACGATCGAGAGGAGGGCGTGCGGCATCTCACCGTGCGAGCGGGAGAACGGCTGTCCGCGGAAAAAGTCGCGGGGAAACTTCACTTCAAATCGAGGGTACGGGCGATTCGCGACGCAGGGCTCGAGGGAGGAGTGACGCTTGAGGTTGACGATCTCCGCGTGGACAACTCAGTCGCGATGAGGATGAGGAGAGCTCGTAAAGCACTGGTAAAATAGAATTAAGAAGGATGAAGTATGAGTTAAGAATGAAAGAGATTTGGAAACCTTATATTCTTAATTCATAATTCTTTATTCACTATTCGAAGTTCATGTCTAAGGATATCATTTTACAGCAGCTAAAAGAGGAGATCCAAAAGTTGCAGTCGGGTCCGGAAGTCGCCCGAATCGGAACCGTGATTCGAGCGGGTGACGGCGTGGCCGAAGTTCGCGGCCTTACCGGCGTTCTCTATTCAGAGATTGTCGAGTTCGAAACAGGTGAGGGTTCGGTATACGGCATGGCGCTGAACCTCGAGGAGTATTCCGTGAAGGCGATTATTCTCGGGGACGCGGCCAAGGTCGCGGAGGGGCAGAAAGTTCGAAGTACAGGAACGATTCTTTCTATTCCGGTATCGGACGAGATGCTCGGGCGTGTTGTCGATCCGCTTGGCAATCCTAAAGACGGGGGTTCCCCGTTTAGCGAAGGGAAGGCGAAGCGGTATCCTCTCGAGCGTGTCGCTCCGGGGGTAATCACCCGCGAATCGGTCAATACCCCCCTGCATACGGGTATCAAGGCGATTGACGCAGTTATCCCCATCGGGCGGGGACAGCGACAGCTCATCATCGGCGATCGTCAAATCGGGAAAACCGCGATCGGCATTGATGCAATCATCAATCAAGGGAAAGAGAAACGCTATCGAAAGGTAAAGTGTATTTACGTAGCGATCGGCCAGAAAGAATCGAAGGTCGCGCAGATTGTCGAGCGGCTTCGCGAAGCGGGCGCCATGGAGTACACGGTTGTCGTTTCTGCCTCTGCCTCGGACGCGGCCTCGCTCCAGTATCTTGCTCCGTACGCGGGATGCGCCATCGGCGAATATTTCATGGAGAAAGGAGAAGACGCGCTTGTGGTATACGATGACCTCTCCAAACACGCGTGGGCCTACCGGCAGATTTCACTCTTGCTTCGCCGACCGCCCGGCCGAGAGGCATACCCCGGCGATGTCTTCTACCTCCACTCGCGGCTTCTCGAGCGAGCGGCGAAGATGAGCAAGGCCTTCGGAGGAGGTTCCCTCACCGCGCTCCCGATTATCGAGACTCAACTTGCCGACATCTCTGCCTACATTCCAACCAACGTTATCTCGATCACTGACGGACAAATTTATCTTGAGCCCGAGCTTTTCTATCAGGGTGCTCGTCCCGCGATCAATGTTGGTCTCTCGGTCTCTCGCGTCGGCTCGGCTGCGCAGACTAAGGCGATGAAGAAAATCGCGGGAACCCTTCGTCTCGAGCTCGCCCAGTTTAGGGAGCTTGCCGCCTTCGCCCAATTCGGACAGGATCTCGACGAGGGAACACGGAAGAAGATAGAGCGCGGGAGGCGCCTTTCAGAGCTTTTGAAGCAGGCCCAGTATGCGAGTTTGCCGTTTGAAGAGGAAGTGGTTTCCATCTTCGCCGGTACGCAAGGCTTCCTCGACAGCGTCGAGGTCACACGCGTTCGCGAATTCGAGGCGAAGCTTCTTGAATTCATGCATGAACGCCATGAGAAAATCCTCTCGGCCATCCGCGAATCCGGGGAGCTTTCCGACGAAACCACCGCGTCGCTCAAGACGGCCATCGGCGACTTTTCTAGGAATTACTTTAAATAGCTTTTCCGTTGACGGTTAGAGCTATACGCTGGTTCTCACATGGCGACACTCCGAACAATTAGGTTGCGCATTAAAGGCACCAAGAATATCAAGCAAATCACCCGTGCCATGGAGGCGGTTTCGGCTGTGAAGATGCGGAAAAGTCAGCAGGCGGCACTCGCGGCACGCCCGTATGCAACAGCGGCCCTCCGACTGCTCAAAAATATTCATGGGAGCTCTGTGGAGGGTGGTGTTCTATCTCCGCTACTTGAAAAGCGGGAGGTTAAGAATACGTTGCTTGTGGTAGTTACGTCCGACAAAGGGCTCGCGGGGCCATTTAATGCGAATGTACTAAAGAAGGCGGAGCAGTTTATAAAAAACACCGCTGTGGAACCGAAAAAGGTGATTTCTATCGCTGCAGTGGGAAAGAAAGCCGGAGAATACTTTTCGCGACGGGGGCGTACTCCCGCAAATTCCTGGACTGGACACGGCGACTTCGTGGAGCTTGGCGAAGTGGAACATGTGTTCGATTTTGTGAGAAAATCCTTCGAACAGAAGAAAGTTGACGAGGTCTTTGTCGTCTACACCAACTTCCTTTCCGCAATGAAACAGGAAGTGGTCGTGCGAAAGCTTTTGCCGTTTTCGGAGGAAGGGCTGGAGGAAATGGTGAAGGGAATAGCGCCTGACAAGGGGAGATTTGCGGAAGTAAATGTTCAAGATGTTGTAGATGTGGTAAATGTAGGAGAATATCTGTTTGAGCCGTCGCCAAAGGAGATCTTCGATACGTTGCTGCCTACGCTTTTGAAAATCGAGATCTATCACGCCATCCTTGAAGCCAACGCGTCCGAGCATTCATCTCGCATGATCGCGATGCGAAACGCGACTGACAACGCGGGTGAACTCATCAAGAGCTACACCGTCTCCCTCAACAAAGCTCGACAATCAGCCATCAACAAGGAACTTGCGGAAATCACCGGCGGCTCGGAAGCCCTCACACAATAATCAATAACCAATCATCAATCACCAAATAAGAATGCTCCGTGGTTTGGTTATTGGATATTGGTGATTGGTTATTACTACAGTCAATTGCAAAAATCATTAAAAGAAGCTAAATTTACACATCATGACAGAAGGTAGAATAGTGCAGATAATCGGTCCTGTAATAGATGTGGAGTTTTCGGAGAATATTCCGCCCATCTACACCGCGCTTGAGCTTATGGTGCACGAACCTTCCGCCGCCAAGGCTACGGAAGGGCGAAGGGTGTTCGAGGTCGCCCAGCATCTTGGCAACGGGCGCGTTCGAGCCATCTCAATGGCTTCGACCGATGGCCTGAAGCGGGGCCTTCTTGTCACGAATACCGGTGCCCCAATCTCTGTGCCCGTCGGTAAACCTATTCTTGGTCGCATGTTCAACCTCCTTGGCGACGCGATCGATGGTCAGCCAAACGTCGCCGCAGGCACTCCGAGACTCCCGATTCACCGCAAAGCTCCGCTATTTACGGAGCAGTCCACCAAAGTCGCCATTTTCGAAACCGGCATCAAAGTCATCGACCTCATTTGTCCGTTCATCAAGGGCGGAAAGATAGGACTCTTCGGCGGTGCTGGTGTTGGTAAAACTGTCCTCCTGCAAGAGCTTATTCGAAATGTCGCGACCGTTAACAAGGGCTACTCGGTGTTCGCCGGTGTCGGCGAGCGAACTCGAGAGGGGAACGACCTTTACAAAGAGATGAAGGAATCGGGAGTACTCCCGCAGACGGCTCTCGTGTTCGGGCAAATGAATGAAGTCCCGGGCGCACGCGCACGCGTCGCGCTCTCGGGCCTCACGATGGCGGAACATTTCCGCGATTCAGAAGGTAAGGATGTACTTTTCTTCGTCGACAATGTCTTCCGCTTCACCCAAGCCGGTTCGGAAGTCTCCGCGCTTCTCGGTCGTATGCCGTCGGCTGTTGGATACCAGCCGACACTCGCGAGCGAAATGGGCGAACTACAGGAGAGGATTACTTCGACCAAGAAGGGTTCCATAACCTCTGTGCAAGCGATTTACGTCCCCGCAGATGATATTACTGACCCCGCTCCCGCCACGACATTTTCCCATCTTGATTCGACGATTGTGCTTTCACGCGCCCTCACGGAACTTGGCATCTATCCGGCGGTTGATCCTCTGGATTCGAGCTCGACGGCGCTTGACGTACATATCGTCGGCGAGGAACATTACAAGGTCGCCCGGGATGTGCAACGGATTCTGCAACGCTACAAAGACTTGCAGGATATTATCGCCATTCTTGGTATCGAGGAACTCTCGGACGAGGATAAGCTCCTCGTTGAGCGCGCTCGCAAGATTCAACGATTCCTTTCACAACCATTTAACGTTGCTGAAGTCTTCACCGGCAAGCCGGGTAAGTATGTCACTCGTGCGGAAACGGTTCGAGGTTTCAAGGAAATCATCGAGGGTAAGCACGACGCTAAACCAGAGGGAGCTTTTTACATGAAAGGCGGGATCGATGAGGTAAGCGCATAGTAGTCGCGAATCAAACGCCAATTTAGGAGCGCGGATTTCACGAATTTCGTATTCGGGCGATTAGAGGTATTAATTAGAGTCTGATTAGCGATGACCAATACCCTTCAACTCAAAATTGTCTCACTCAAAGAGGTTGTATATAGCGGCTCCGTTCATTCGGTAACGCTCCCGACCAAAGCCGGTGAAATCACCGTGCTTCCAAACCATGCACCGCTTATCTCGCATCTTGGGAAGGGCAACATCCGCGCGAAACTCGAAGGGGAGAACAAGCAGTTTCCCATCGACGGCGGCTTTATGGAAGTCACTGCTGACAGTAATCTGACAGTATTGCTGTCTTAATTCTCCCTTTCCGCCTCCGTCAGTTGACGGATGGCGGATATAAAGGGAGCACCTCATTCTGATGAGGGGAGAGATTTAAATCCCCCGCCTTGCCTAAAGGGCGAAAGTGGTTTCCTTTTTCACAGAGCTGGTGTAAGGTGTGTCCTGAACCCTCAACCAAAGGAAAGTTCAATGAAAATTCTATGCACGGGAACGGGCGGTCGCGCACACGTTGCCGTACGCACCCTGGCCAATTCACCGCACGTGACTGGGCTTTTTTGCAGTCCCGGAAGCGATGCCATCGCCGAAATAAGACTGCAATCGGGTAAACCAGTTGGGCTTCTTCCGTTTCCGGAGACCGCGGCAAAAGCAATTGCGGACTGGGCACGCGACGCAAGGTTTGATCTCGTGATTCCTGGTTCAGAAGCCGCCTTGGCGGCGAATCTCGGCGGTTACTGTCGTAAATACGGCATTCCCTTCTCCGGACCCGATATCCGTGGGGCTCGATTCGAGACCTCAAAAGCATTTAGCCAACAAGCAATGGTCTTCGCCGGAATTCCGCACCCAGCGGGCAGAATCTGTGAGACGGTCCACGCGGCTTTAAGTGCCGCGGAAGAATTTGACTTCAGTTGTGCCATAAAGGCAGACGGTCTCGCTCTCGGCAAGGGGGTTCTTCTTTGCCATTCAGAGTCCGAGGTTGGAGCGGCGGTCCAGAAGATTATGATTGAGCGTGAGTTCGGTTCTGCCGGAGACCGAGTGGTTGTTCAGAAGCTCGAGGAGGGTAGAGAAGCGTCAATTCACATCATTGCGGATGGAGAACTGGCATTCCCACTTGAAGTGGCACAGGATTACAAAAATTCGAGAG
>MHRI01000029.1:0-47150 GCA_001820935.1 Candidatus Taylorbacteria bacterium RIFCSPHIGHO2_01_FULL_51_15
CGATTAGCTTATCACTCCTTACCACAAGTCATCGCAGAGTATTGCACAGCTCTAGCGTTCGGACCTCCCTCCAGATTTCTCTGGAGTTCATCCTGCTCATGGTAAGCTCACCTGGCTTCGGGTCTGATGAATACTACTTGTCGCGCTATTAACACTCGGTTTCCCTTTGGCTCCACCCCGGAGGGGCTTAGCCTTGCAGTATGCATCAACTCGTTGGCTCATTCTTCAATAGGCACGCTACCACCGTCACATCGCGCTAGGCGCGATGTGACGGAATTTCCAATTTACAATTACCAATTTTCAAATAAATCCCAATGCCCCAATGTTTTAAACATTGAAAATTGAGACCTTAATTGAAAATTGCAAAATTGATAATTGAAAATTCCGTCCATCACACGCAGTGTGATGTGACGGCTATAACTCCTTGTAAGCATATGGTTTCAGGTCTATTTCACCGCCCTCACCGGGCTGCTTTTCACCTTTCCCTCACGGTACTAGTTCACTATCGGTCTTAAGAAGTATTTAGCCTTACCGGTTAGTTCCGGCAGGTTCCCTCAAGCTATTCGTGTCTTGAGGTACTCAAGAACAGTAACAAGAAAGACTGTTTGTTTTCGTGTACGGGACTATCACCCCCTGGGGTGTCGCTTTCCAGCGACTTCCACTAACAAACAATTTGGTAACTTTCCTCGTATAAATACGACGTTACTGCCTTACAACACCGCGCAAAGCGCGGAAAAACAAACTTTCCAAAGCACAGTATCCAAAGTCCAAACAAAGCCCGAAATTCTCAAAGCACAAACGAAAAGATGTTTGTGAAGTTTGGAATGTTTTGTGTTTTGTTTGGTTTTTTGTGTATGTTTGTGTTTTGTATTTTGTTTCTCTGTGCTTTGCACGGTTTGGGCTTCTCCGCGTTCGCTCGCCGCTACTGACGGAATACTTATTGGTTTCTATTCCTCCTGGTACTGAAATGTTTTACTTCCCAGGGTATGCCCGCGCACCTCGCAAAACCTCGGTGCAGAAGTATGAAGTATGAATCATGAAGTATGGAAAAAGATTTTGTCTTAATTCATAATTCCTAATTCTATATTCTTAATTCTGCATCTCAGCTTTGTGAGATGCACGTCTTCGCGTTTTACGCGAAGGGGTTTCCCCATTCGGACATCTCCGGATCAAAGGTTGCTCGGCACCTCCCCGGAGCGTATCGCCGCCACGCTACGTCCTTCATCGCCTTCTTAAGCCAAGGCATCCACCATACGCCCTTGTTTCCCATCAGGAAACTTATATACCCTTCCCGACTGTAACGCCGGGACGGGTAAACCACTTAATTAATCCTGCTCCATAGAATCATTTTCGCGCAGAGCGCGGAAAATGAAACACCCAAAACACAGTGCTCAAAAATCCAGACAAAGCACAGATTCTCAAAACACAAACGAAGATGTGTTTGTGAAGTTTGAGATGTTTTGTGTTTTGTTTGGTTTTTTGTGTGTCTGTGCTTTGTGTTTTATCCTCTGTGCTCTGCACGGTCCTACGAAGCATTGCTTGCCCCGTGGTCAGCTCTTGCTGACTTTACGGGGTTACCTGTTTACCCGTTCAAAACTCCTTAGTTTTGCGCGGGTTTGATCCATCCGCATCTTACCGATGCGTCTGGATCGCCTGAATAAACTCTCTTGAAGAAATTCACTCAAGCCGGCCGCGCAAATTTTCTACTCGAAAATTCGAACGGCCAAGTCCGCCTCCGAAGCTAAAAGACCCCTGAACTCCGACGTTGCGTCGGAACCCAAAAGCGCTTCGTGACGGGATGAAATTGTCAAAGTGGCAGTCGTTCCGTAAGCCGCCTCCGTCAGTCGACGGATGGCGAAGCCTTTCTGTGTCCGCGGGGCCAAATGACGTCACTTAGCCCCGTAGAAACACAAAACCCGCGGTTCAAGCGGGTTCCTATTGCCATTTGGCAAAACGCAAAAAAAGCTCTGCGTTCAGGTCTTCCGCTGTGAAATTAGGGTGATATTTGACATCGGTTGTGGGGTAAGTATAGCGAGGGGCGATGTTTTGTCAAATCTTTGGACTTCCCTCCTGTGGAATCTCTGGGGATACGCAAAAACTGAAAACCCCTCCGGCCTTGCATCGCAAGGTCAGGGAGGGGTTCTAGCACTACTCTGTGAGGCCCAGTAATCTCGACTATCTTCGGTGAGACTGTATTTCTTCGCGAATTTTTTCAATGAATCCAGCCGCCGCTTGCTGACCGCCAAGGCCGAAGGAAAGGCCGAACGCGAGCGAAAGCGCGACCACAAATCCGGTGAAGAGCGTCTGAATGAGAGGCCCGCCAATGTTGAGCTGAAAGAGCGCCATGAGGACGGCGAAGATCCAGATCGCCCACTTCGTAACCGAACCGAGGAAATTTGCGGACTTTACTCCTGCCGCCATGGCACCACCCACCACGATCCTCTGCATCGCGGAGGCAATAAGGACGGCAACGAGCAGGATAAGTACCGCCACGATGACTTGCGGCAAGTAGAGGACGACTTCATTCAAGAATGTCGTTACCTGCGTGAGTCCGAGGACGTCGAGCGACGCGACAAGAAACACGATGACCACAAACCACTCGATAAGATCGCCAAGAAAGCGTCCTGAATCGAGGTTGAATCCCGCGCGCTTCAGTACGTCGTCAACTTTCGCCCCCTTCAGTAAATTATCGATTTTGAGTGATTTGACAATTTGACTTACCACCTGACCGAGCAGTGAACCAATGGCCCACCCCACAATGAAGATGACGAGTGCGATGAGCAGTTTGGGTATAAACTGAACTACTCCCGCGCCGATATCGTAAAAGGACTCCCGAAGCCCTTCCGCGAGACTGTTTAAAAACTCTAACATGTTCTCTTTTGTGAATCTCTCATCCCGATATGTGTCCGGAATGCAAAGATAATTAAACGAGTAATGAGGAACCAAATAGCGACGCTGCCTTTTGACCAAAGGGTGCGAATGCTTCGACCTTATTTGGCTTTAAGTTCCACCTTGAAATTATAGCACCTATTAGGGAGTAAGCGGGGGGTGGATTGTGGATAGCCAAAACGGGAATAAAAAAGGAGAAAAAGCCTTTAATGAGCCGTGGCCGATCGCTTTGTCTCCTCCATAGGAGGAAGCCCTATGCGGTCGAGTACCGTCTTGTGTGGAAAGTCGAGTATGTCTCTTATGAGTTTGTCATACATGCCGAGCCGGTAATTGAATTCGCCGGTTTCAAAAGCGGCGTACTGGAGTTCCTTGCCGATTTCGGCCTCCAACCCGCGCATAATGCCCTCAAGAGTGCCGCGCCGCAGGTGATCGGCGACGACGAGCATGTCCACTCGGCTCTCGGTATCGTGGATAAATACTCCCGCGGTGATAACGAGTTTCAGCCGCCCTGCCCTCGAAAGTTTGCGGACAATCTCATCGCCCTTGAGAAGGCTGGTGTCAATGAGAAGTCTCTGCAGTTCGGCAAAATAAGGGAAAGTGGGGTTCAGAATCAAGCCTCCCACTTTTGTGCGGACAAATTTGTTCTTCTTGCCGCTTTTTCGGAGTACCCTCTTAACAAATCCCTTGTTTCGGATGAGCCTCATCTTGCGCAGGAGTGACAGTTCGTGCCTCGCGAGCGCCACACTGACTCGAGCACGTTCCGCCACGTCCTCTTTAGTAAAGGGTGTCTCCGGGTTAAAGAGAAACAGCCGCATGATTTTCACCTTGCTTTCAGAGCCGAATAGTTTGCCTAAGATGTCCATGGAATACGAATAACGAATTGGTACGAATATACGAATGGCAACGGATAAGGAGACTTCGCCTTTCTGTCATTCCCGCGTAGGCGGGAATCCAGTTTTTTCTTCTTCCTAAAAGCTAGAAGCTATCAGCTAAAAGCTCGTGTAGGCCATTCTAGCACCAACCCCAAATTGCGCTAGGAGTTGACATAAAAGATATAATTTGCCACAATCTTCGAAGAACTCTAAACCTGAAAAGGAAAGAATGAACGCGCAACCATACATAAACGAACCAGCGATTACCAAAGAAACTCTCAGGAACAACGACATTGTTGTTCAGGATGACGTGGTGTATTCATTTGAAGAGGGATTTGACCCGGAACAGCTCTGTCCCTTCTGTGGGGAAAAACTTGGCAGATGTGTGTCACAACGCATCAAGATTGTGCGTACCTCTCAAACCGCCATCATTCATCGCGGTTCATGCGCAACTGCACTTTTCTACTCTTGATGCTTTACGGTCGAGACAAGCGAAACCGCCCGCGGGGATTCCTCATTCCTGCGGGCAGTTTTTATTTCTGCGTTATTCCGCGTCAAGTCTGCGACAGTCTGCGGGTAAAGTTACTTCAGAGTAACTTTACCACCGGCCGCCTCAATGTCCTTCTTGAGTTTTTCCGCATCATCCTTCTTCATGCCTTCCTTCAGCATCTTCGGAGCCGCGTCCACGAGATCCTTGGCTTCTTTCAGCCCCATTGCAAGGGCTTCCTTGACTACTTTGATGACCGCAATTTTCTGCGCGCCCGCATCGGAGAGCTCGACGTTAAACACCGTCTTTTCCTCTTTTGCCTCACCAGAGCCTGCGGCGGAGGCGGGTCCGGCTACAACCGCCGCGGCTGAAACGCCGAATTTCTTTTCAAGCGTCTTTACGAGCTCATGTAGGTCCATGACCGACATCTGCTCGACGGCATCAATGATTGATTTGAACTTCGCCGGAATTTCGACTGGCTCGTCTGTTTTTACTTCGTCCACCATATGTAGTATATCTCTAATCAGAGCACGAATTTCCCCACGAATATCTCGAAACTTGATTCGAGATTATTCGAGTCTGAATTAGAGTTGGATTAGTGATTAATAGGATTATTTTTTCTTTGCTACTTCGGAGAGTCCCACCACCAATCTTTGTATCGGTGAATTCATGAGATTAGCGAACTGCGCGTAGAGCGTCTGGCGTGAGGGAATACTTGCAAGCGCGACCATCGTCTCACGATCCTTATAGAATCCCTCGAAGATGCCGCCAAGGATATGGACGGCCTTCTCGAGCTTCTTCTCGAAGGAGAACACCTCACGAGCCGGGGCGGTAAGGTCGGTGCCCTTTGTTTCAAGATACGCAACGCCGATCTCACCCTCGAGGGATGGAATGGTCCCTTCCGTCTTGATTCCTTCAAGCGCTTTGCGAATGAGTGTCTTTTTCGCCACAAAGTAGCCTGTCTCTCCTTCCCGGAGTTTACGCCGAAGATCCTGCGCGTGTTTGACCGTAAGCTTGTGAAAGTTGACGAAGATGACGCTCTTCGATTCGGCAAATATCTTTTGGAGTCGCGTAAGAATTTCCCCTTTCTTTGCTTTAGTAATTGCCATGTGACTGATTTTTAAGAGCGGAGCGGTATATGAATACATATAATTGGTTCACTCGCTCGGAATAATTCGAATCGGAATTCGACTATTTCTCGCTCGCTGCCAATTATAAAAATCGTCATCCCGAGGAAATTCCCATTTCCGAGGGAGACTGATTTTAGTTATTACCCGGCCGTAGTCTTAAAAAAACTACAGCCGGGTCCTCCAAAAACATAGTCGCTTTTGCTTCTTGTTTTTGGGGAGCTACGCTTGTTATTTTAATCGACCTAAGGTCTAGAGAATGTTCACTAAAACTAGTGAATGTCTCGGCAGGGTCCTTGCGGATATTAACGCTTTCGCTCCCTGTCCCGACGCCTTACGGTGTGTCGGGATCCTCGATTTCCTTCATGGAAATCGGGACTGTCTTGAACCTTGTAGCAACAAATCTAGCATATCCATAGGCATTGTCAAAGTCGCCAGCCCGAGTTAATTCCGGTCCGACGAAAGGTAAAAATCCCGCGAGAAAATCACTCGTCTATGCGAGACTGAAATCCTTGAAAAATGGCGGCGTAGTTTTCCTTGGCCTCCCGCCACACGCCCAAAATAGTGAGTAGCGAGAAACTCACGATAAGAATAAGTACAAAGCCGGAAAGGAACTTCCAAAATGTCTGATCAAGAAGCTTGAACATGTTGCTAGAACCTATCTCAAAATAAATGGCGTAGCGAGGGGGTTTCCTGCCGTGCGAACCGAAGTCCTGGAGGCCGAGCCGATGCGTGCATCGGTGAGACTGAAGGACGAGGTGCAGCCGGCAGGAGACCCCAGCAGTAGCCAAGCGTTTCTTTTGTCTTTATACATGGCGGTGTATTTTGATATAGGTTCTAGTACAGCAAATACCTTGTGCTATATCCAAAGTGGCATGGACTCTTACGGTAGCATCCGGTCTAGGGACGATGTACAATTACGGGCTCGTCTTAAGCTCTTCTTGGAGGATTTGAATTTTCTTCATAGCGTCCTCGATTTGCTGATCAATCCCCCCTACGGTGGCGGCAATTTCATTTAACTTCGCTCGGGTTTTTGGACCGACGTTGCCGTATCCTTCGTCTCCAGGGGAAGAAAGGCCGTGTTTTTCTTGGAATTTCTTAATGGCCTTGAGCGTCGCGGCGCCAAAGAAGGTAGTTTCATTCCCAGGCGAACCGCTGCCCGTCGTAGCTATGATCGTGTCGGGGTCACTATTGAGAATCTTCTGCAGAATCTTTACCTCCGCATTTGTCACTCCTTTCTTTAGGCTCCTGGAAGTGATGGTTCCAAGAGAAGTTGCGGAACTTTTCGCGGCAACCCCGGGGACAGGAGTGGAACTCACAGCAGTTACCGTCTTGCCCGCAAGAGAGTTAAGGACCGTTCGAGTAAGTGGTCCGACATTCCCATATCCGCTTTGTCCGGGTTTTGCAATGCCATACTTCTCCTGAAATTTTTGAACCGCCTTCAAGGTCGCAGGGCCGAAGAAGTCACTTTCATTCCCCGGCGATCCGGGCCCCGTTGCCGCAATCTTCGTATCAGGGTCGTTGTTGAGAATTTGTTGCAAGATCTTAATGGCAGGGTTCGTCATGCCTTTTGCGAGGAGCCTATCGAGTGCGCCTGAAACAGCTTTCTGGGCGGGCGGCGGGAGTGAAGCGGGTACCGCGGGCGAAGCAGCCGGAGGTGTCGCGGTTGGAGGGACGTAGATATATCCGCTGCCTCCCCCGCCCCCACCGCCACCCCCTCCTCCGCCTCCACCACCCCCTAGCGTTCCGCCTGTGGTGCAGGTCCCTGAATCAACGGTTATCTCGAATGTTTGAGAGGAAAGATGCGAAGGACTGTCATAGGTGTAAGTGCTAAGCGCATCGGTACAACTACTTGTGACGGTGACGGAGTTTGAATTTGGCGAGGAAAGCGTGCGACGATCTGTAGAGGTGACCCTGATGAACGAGTTCCCGGGCATGGTAACCGTGAATGAACCACTGCCTACCTCAATAGACTCCAGCACCGCAGAAGGCGCGGCAACGGTGAGGCTCACTCCCCCCACCGAGAGAATCGTGTCTGTGGACCCTAAGGTAACATCGTTATACGCGGCAAAGCTCACGGCAGGCACCGAAATCAGCGAGAGACAGAGTGTTTGCGCCAAAAGAGACTTAAATGTCATATTCGTGAACATGATTAGTAATCGACATGGACACTAATTCATGCTACCGGACCGCCCAGAAGTTGAGTGTGCCTGATGGTGTATTTGCACTACCGGTAAGATTAGAGATTTCTACTGAGATGGTATCTACGGCGGTACTTGAGGCGGAAAGAATAGCAAAACCCGGACCACCGTTTGATGGAACAGTAACTCCGTTTGTGAGTGTGCTGGTTGCTTGGACGAAGACTTTAAAGGAAGTAGTTACTCCCGTTGCTGTACTGCAAGTGCGGAATGCGGTAGTACTCGCGGTAATAGACGACTGGGCAAGATTACAGGTGCCAAAAATCATACCGGCTAGTGTCCCGTTCGTACTGTTGCCTCCGACGACCAAACTGCTAGTACTTGCTAATCCCGAGTTAGTGGTGGCAGTTGTTGACGCATAGGCGATAGTGGCAATGCCGGTAAAGTTTGAAGTTCCAACCACCGTAAGCGTGCCTGCCGTCGCAATGTTGCCATTTGAACCAGTCGTGGTGGCGTAGCCATTAACCATGAGATTACCAGTGAGCGACTGACCGGTTGACGAGGCGTACACCATCGTCGTAAGTCCGGTAAATGATGAAGTACCGACTACCGTAAGAGTTCCGGCAGTCGCGATGTTGCCATTTGAACCAGTCGTGGTGGCGTACCCATTGGCTAGAATGTTGCCCGCAACCTGTATGTTTCCCGAGAGTGACTGACCGGTTGACGAGGCGTATACCATCGTCGTAAGTCCGGTGAGCGTTGAGGCTCCTGTAACGGAGAGAGTGCCTCCCGTAGTTATACTAGTGCTTATTGTGGTCGCAGCTCCAACCGAGACCGCGATAAAAAGAGATGAGAAAACGAGCGACAGTGTGATGGATCGCACCGTGTCGCCTTTTCTCGTGCTGAAGAATCGTTGCATACGTTCTTGGGTTAATTTTTAATAGGAGATCCTTTTGTTCAACAACAAAAAGAGATAGAGCGCTCGACGTATCATCGTACGTTAAGCGTAACATCACCACTATTATAGCGCCTTTACCGAATCAGAAGTGAAGGCATGCCTGTGGATAACTTTACGTGTATCCCTTCACGGCAGTAACACAATATGGCTAGAAACTTCATCCCCTAAGCTGACAGGGAGATAATGTACTAGTTCAGTGACTCTAAGAGTACGGTGAAGCTCGCGTCCCCGGGAATAGCTTTTAACCCCTTCTCCAGAATAGCTCTTGCTTTTGATCCATCATTCATCGTCTCGCTATAGAATTCAAAGAGCCGAAGATAGCGATACGGTGTCGTCGAGTCGAGTTTGAGTGCGAGAAGGAAATTCTGCTCGGCCTTTGGATACTCTTTAAGATAAGTACTGTATAGGACACCGAGGCTATCAGCCGCAAGAGCGCTTGTGGGAGTAAGCGCGAGGGCGTATGCGTAGGCCTGCCTAGCCCCCTCGTAATCCTCTATTCCCTTGCGGTGGAACCCAAGATCGAGCCATAGCGCCGTACTGTTTGGATCTTGTTTGAGAGCGTCGATAGTAGCCGCAAGCTTGTTCTCCGCCGCCAAAGCGACATCGGGTGGGAAGCTCTTAGGTACGACGATAGGGCGGGTTAAGTCAGGAATACGCATCTTTACCGGTGTCGCGTTAGATGTGGTCGAGGTAGGTTCTACAAAATCGTAATCAATTCCTGGTGTACCGACGCTCCCTATGCTTGAAGTAGCTTGAGCGCCCGGCATGGGGGTTCCCGCATTGGAACGATAGAGAAAAGCGAGCAAACCCGCAATGGCACCGATACAGAGGAGTACCGTGATCACCCAAGTTGTTTTGTGTACTGTCATAACAGGGAAAGTATACCCCCACACCAATTCGCCGACAAGGCGGCGAATTGGTGTGGGGGTATACCCGATATGTTCTTATGTTCTTCGGCGCAACAAGAAACGAAACAAAAAAAGGCAAGACAAAACCCCCTCCGACCATAGTCGTAGGGGGTTTGTCTTATGCTAACCGATCGTCACAAGCAATCGGCTAGACGAGAATCTTCTCATTAGATGGACACCGAGGATGCTTGCGTAGACAGCGTACCTGTCGGATTAAGCAGTGTGCCATCCTTGTCGTAGATCGGGATACCATAGCCGTTGGTCCAGTCGAGGTTGTCCTCGGCGGTAGCTGCGGTTGTCGGCGATGTGGTAGAGAACGGCGACCAGATGAAGTTATTCGTCGTTGACGCATACCCACTTGTACCAGCATTCTCCCTAAGGTCTACTCCAGAGGCTTTGCCCATGAGTTTTGCAAGAGACGGGTAGGCCGTGTCAACAGCAAGCTTCACGTTGATCGAGTTCGTGCCCGCGGCAGGATTATTCACCGTAGCGCTAAGGATGTACTCCTTGCTGCCTCCTGCCGGTACGCGCCGAGCTTCATTGGCGTCGAAGACAATCTCAAGACCATCTGGGAAGTCTGTGGCTACTGCAGTCTTGAAGTCAGCTCCATTGCTTGAGCTTGTTGCGAGTACGCCGGCACCGCGGAGTTCAAAGTCATTGACTCTGAATCCTGTCGGACCTGACGTGGCGATGATGAAGGTTACTTTGTAAATCATCATATCAGCATTCGCGTCGGGGTTGGTCACCGTGAACTTGTAGAGAGGGTTGCCCGTGACGAGTGCATTCGCTCCCAAGTTGGTGATCGTGACGGTCGGTACGTTCTTGAAGACACGTACACCGTTCGTCGTAACGTCAGTCGTGTAACCGCTGACATTTGCGCCTGAATCTCCACCGGTCGCGTAGTTGCCGTTGATGCCTACATTGTTTCCATCATAGGTGACTGTAAGGAACCCGCCATATCCACCGTTACCCGCTGTGCTGTCGGAGTTCGTGTTCGCGTCATGCGCTCGGAGGTCTCCCTTGACGATAACCGTCTTCGCCCCTGAAGGACCTTTCCCAAGGACGACAGGATTACTCGAGCTATTTGGAACCATAGTGAGTGTAGAAGAAGTCGCGTAGTCAGTGTCGGCTCCAAATTGAGCCTCACCAACCTGCGTGCTACCTACCCACAAGGTAATCTTTCTGTTTTCGAGGTCAGCCGGTGCGCTTGACGCAACGTTACCAAGTTGCAGAGCAATCTGCTTCAGCATGAGCTCCTCTGTAAGGTCAGCCTCGAACTTGAGAGCCGCGAGTGGGACGTTTAATGTCCCCGCTCGTACCGCGCGATAGTTGTACGCGCTTGAGCTGTCGGCCGTCACCGTGTAAGAACCACCAGATGCCGCTGTCATCTTTTGACCGGTTGCGTCATTGATAGTCTCGCCAATGGTCTGGGCACTTGCAAGACCAGTGGCACCAGTCCAATCTGCGGACCCATCAATTCCCCACCAATAGATGTTGTTTGCCGTACCGCTCTTGAGGTCGCAGGTAAGTACCAAGGTCTTCGCAGTTCCCTTTGGAACGAGCAATCCCGTGCCATCGAAGGTAAAGGTAGTCGTTGAAGCAAGAGATGAAGGATTCTTGGTGTTCGAACCAGTCGTGAGCGACGTGCCCGTCTTTGAACCGTCACGAAGTTGACAGTTCGTAAGGTCAGTCGCCACGCCAGTGGTCGCGTCGTTGTAGAGAGGGACCGTCGTTACGCGGATGTCCTCACCTGATGCCGTAGCATCGAAGACGTACCTTGCGAACTCGATTCCTTTGCCTCCCGCGATTACGGTCTGTGCCGGCGGTTGCGTAAGCGCGCTCACCGTGAGTGCACCTGACTTGACCGTCATAGCATTAAACGTAAGCGCTGATGTCGGCGCGGGCGTGATGGTCTTTCCTGTCGTAAGACCTTTTACCGTAGCGAAGTCGCTTGACGGCGTGGTAGAAGCGGTAATGGTCGTGTTGTTGTTCATGTCGGTACCGATCTTCCCCTTGAGGAAGTAAGTATTCTGACCAACCGGGAAGGTGACGGTGTCCGTAAAGACGAACGAACCTTCACCCGAACCTGCTGTATTTGAGCTGTCAGCCGCCGTTCCATCAACCGGACCGGCAACCACGGAGCCGTTGGCATCCGTCAGCGTGATGTTGGTGATGTCATCGATATCATCAGCATCATTTGAACCGAGGGTAACGTTGAATCCGAGTCGTCCTACTGAAATCGCCTCACCTTTCACGTCCACAATGAACGCGCCGAGAGGTTGACTCTGGGTATTGATCGCGATGTTCTGTGCCGGAGCGGCGTTGGATGTCGAAACGTTCATGCTCCCGACATCAATCGTGAGTACGGCCGCGTCGTAGTAGTAGTCATCCGCGTTATGCACGTCCGCGCCATCGGTAGTCGCGGCGCTTCCGTCAAAGTCGGGCATAATGCCGTAGCCGTAGAGTTCTCCCGTAAGATCGATGTCCGTTCGCTTGGCGATATCGAAGTCAACTTTACGTCCTGATCCGCCAATGACGTCGCCCTTGATCGAGATTTCTTTTGAGAAACCTTTTTCAATGACGAGCCCAGAGCCGAAACTCGCGGTGTAGTACTGTCCACCATCGGTAATCACCGGTTCATAGGCGGTGCCGTCAACATAAATCTTGATGTTAGCGAGGTCAGAAGCGCTTGCCGATTCCGTCTGATTCCATCGTATGGACTTGAGACGAAGATTCTCTGCAGAACCCGCGGTTACACGGATAGACGAGAAGGTGTATGCCGTGATACCTACCTCCTTCGTTACCGAAGTACCCGGGTCAAGAGATCCGCGAGCAACAGTGGCCGAACCTACCGTGAGGCCTTCGTTGATGGTCTGGGCCGTTCCCGTAATTGGGAATGAACCGCTCACCGTTGCCCCCGTGTTCACCTGAACAAGGGAGAGTGAGGCGATCATGCCGGCATGCGCGGCCGTGCCTGAAGACGGGCGGTTTCCCGCGATCGTCATCGTGCGGGTCGTGCCTGCTTTCACCACAAATGGCTGTGTAAGTGTCGTCTGGTGCTGTGAGTTAAGCGTCTTTGAGAGGCCGACCTGCATACCAGTCTCGTCGAGCAAGATAACGCTGTCGAGAGCGGCATCAACTGACTGGCCTGTTCGCTCAACCACAAGTCCATTCACCGTTACATCCGAAGAACCAGCGGTAAAGTTTACTCTGGTGAACGGAATGCGTGCCCCCTTAAGAGGAGCGAGCTGCGCGGCAGGCTGTTGTGGCGCGGCCATCACGGAAAGACCGGAACCACTCGGTACCGTACCGGTACCTGTTCCAGTGCCCGTTCCTGTACCAGTTCCTGTGCCCGTGCCTGTGCCTGTGCCCGTGCCCGTGCCGCTCATGCTATTTAGCTTAGCTCGGCTAGAAGCACCTACAAATCCTGTTCCGGAAGTAAGTCCGACCGGAGTGAGGACTTCAGAAGCGTACTTGTTTTGGAATTTAATCACCGCAGCTTTGGTTGCAGGACCGAATGTAGATGTTTCATTTCCTGGTGATCCTGCGCCTGAAACCGCAACCATCGTGGCCGAATCCATGTTGAGAACCTTTTGAAGATTCATCACATCAGCTCCGGTATCACCCTGTTTGAGATTTCGCGTGAATATATAGCCGCTTCCCGTGCTGGTACCGCCAGTCGATCCCGAAGGCGTACCTCCTGTAAGAGAAGTGCGCACATTACTGATCGTAGCTGCGTCGGCTCCGAACGAGGTAAGAAGCGAGATGATCGCATCCACCTGGGAAGTCGACAATGCGGCATTCGCGGTATCTACTCCCACTCCCGCTACCAGCGTGAGTGAAAGCATAAGACCGAGAAATCCCGAAACGATTTTCTTTGTTTTGGATTTACTTGTCATATGTATGATTAATATAAAGGTTTTTGTCCTCATCATCTGATACGTCATCCGCCGATTGGCGGCACAGCCTACTTGTCTTCGACGAGCAGGTTATGTTGGGTGTCAGAGTGTATAGGACATCACCGGCACAGCGTACCGTGCACAGTGCAACCTCCGTCCCCGCTTCCGAGTCTTTTCCTTTGCGTTAACGAAAGGAGGTGACCCATGGTCGAGAACGAAGACATTAGTTTTCGACTCAAAAACTAATGTAATTTCGTTGTCTGTCTTTCCACTACCCTCACATAAAAATTTTAATAAGTGAGTGAAGTGGCACACAACTATTCCGCTCCCGTTCTAATTCGACGAAAGGGCGCGTCCTAGTATTTATTTGAGAAGCTCTATCTGTAGTTCAGCCAGTCCCAAGTTCATCCCATTTTTGAGAAATGGGGTGGAGTGGGATTCGGAACAAAATCTTCCATGCGGGAGTTGTAGTAATTGCAATAACTGAAGTACTTTAACTGTCGTATTCGATTGTCAACGAACTTCCATTTCGGACTCTCTGAATATCCTTGCTGCTCTTCAAAAGTCAGCCATAGCGTCCACAAATTGTACGTGGAAACACTATATTCAGGATCAATTATACGGCGAAGCTTAAAGCCCTGCAAAACCAGTGTCTGTGGATAACTCCAAAAAGGAGCATTTCGAGGTTACTATACCTCTCCAGCTCTCCATTTTTACGGTTTACCCAGAGGGAGCAAGTATTGCATAAGCTACCCTTGAAGTCAACGAGAACCTGGAATCTGTGCTTTGCCCCCAAAAATCGCTGAAAATATAAGGTAGTTTTCATTTCGCTCTCCACCCGCTACAAAGCGCTATATTCGAGTAGGCTCTATGGCACCCGTGAATGCAATTGTGTAAGGGACGAGAGTATGTGAACGAATATGTCGCTCAAGCGCTCGTATGAAGCGAGTATCGGCTCCAGCGGCGGTCACCCTCTCTTTTAAGGACACCGGTTTGCACCAACTCCACGAGAAGTCGCTGGATAGTCTTCTCGCTACATTCTGTGATGACCTCTGAAAAATCCTTTATCATTGCCTTATCTTTTTGTCTAAGAACGGCGAGGATACCCTGTTTTCGATCCTCTCGGGTTCGTTCAGAGGAACTCGAGTTAGCTTTGCGGGGGACGGAGGTGTGGGATTTCGGCATCGGCTCGTCTACTCGCCTCGCCACAGGGCTGTCCTTTATATCCTCATGTCCTTTAATGAGGTAGGTGTCTTTTTGTGTCCTTTTGAGACGCTCAAATTCTGAAAGTGATTGGAGAGTAACTTCCCCTCGTTCACCGACCGGGAAAAACCCTTTTGAAAAGGTCTCGCTCTGGGTTTCCTTTAATTTCGATTCTCCGAAGATATCTTTCGGAATCCCAAAAAAGCTTTCTTCTAAAAAAGGAGGAGAGAGAGGTAAACTACTGGCTCGCCCTCTCCCCTCAATGATAGTAAGTAACATTTCGAGCTCCTTCTTTAATACCGAGAAGTTCATAGATGAGAGCAAGTCAGCGATGTACGCAATGTCAACAAGGGAGAAAATATGTGCCACTTCGGCAAGTGTGTCAGAAAGAAACTCTTTGCTGTGAACGGTTGATCGCTCTTTAAAGGACAAGACGTGTTCAATGAGTAAAGATCCGCTCTCGCGCAGTGCCCACTTCAGTGGTTCCGAATCTGGAAACAAACCGGTGATCACGTACAGAGCCGCGACGATGCGCTCCGTCTTTTTGAAAAGAAAAAGTAGCGAATGATCGTCCCTAAGAATGTCTGTGGTCCCGGATTTATCCAGTATTTGCAGGGCTCTTTCTATTTGGCTGTATCGCCGAGGATTCATTTTAAGATAGAAGAAAGATGTCCTTTATGTCCTTAATAGCCTGAAGAAGTGTCCTTTAAAGCTATGTCGTCATGGACACTCTCTGAGACACTCCAGACTTGTGAGCGGATACGTATGTCCATTATCATGTCCTTTAGATAAAAAGCAAGAACGACATAAGACTAGAGCATGGATCCCGTCAAATGGCAATCTTTTCTTGCGTCCTTTTAGTGCGAGAGGTGAGGCATGTTATACTGATAAGGCGGACGTCTTTTTCATGCCAAGAAAGAATAAAAGCGAATACCGTTCCCCTCTCCTCCGAGAGGAGACGCTTCAGGGGGTGCTTGCCGTCCTCTTTTTTGCTGTAGGGCTCATTCTCGTTCTCTCGGCCTTCGGGAAAGCCGGCGAGGGCGGAAAAACACTTTTTTCGTGGTTGACGCGATTTGCGGGGGTGGGTTTCTATATTCTCCCGGTGTTTGCCTTCTTTCTCTCTTTCGGGTTTTTGCGGGCACTGAAAGGACTCTTCCCGCTCAAAAAGACAATCGGAGCGTTTATTCTTCTCATAACTGGACTTGCTATCATTGAACTCCTTTTTCCTACCGAAGGCGGGTTTTTGGGAAACGCGATAGCTTCTCCTCTCGCCAGCCTCTTCGAGATCTACATGTCGCTCGTCATTCTTGCAACAGGCTTTGTGATCGCTCTTCTCGTAATGTTTGAAGCGTCACTCTCCATGCGCACGCTTTCTCTCTGGTGGGAGAACCTCCGCGGTAAACGGGAAGAAACACGGGTAACCGGCCTTGAAGCACAGGGAGACCTCCTAGAAGAGGAAGAGCTGCAAACAGAAGATGTAGTGGAGCCTCCAAAAAAGCTGGACTCGAAGACTAAGATTAAAAACGGGGTGGAGACGGATGTCGTGCCTAGCCTAAAGACAACGTTCAGACATTGGGGCACGTACACGCCTCCGCCCCTTTCCCTCCTCGAGGTGGACAAAGGAAAACCCGGGGTTGGGGACATCAAGGCGAACGCAAACATCATCAAACGCACGCTTCAGAATTTCGGCATTGAGGTTGAGATGGATGAAATATCCATCGGGCCGGCGGTGACGAGGTATGCGCTGAAACCCGCGGAAAGTGTTCGTCTTTCCAAAATTGTTGCCCTGCAGCGAGAACTTGAACTCGCCCTCGCCGCGCACCCTATCCGCATCGAGGCGCCCATTCCCGGAAAATCGCTCGTGGGTATTGAGATACCAAATAGCGTCAAGGCGACGGTCGGACTCGCCACCATGCTCGGAAGTGCTGAATTCAGCTCCTCCGAGAAACCGCTGCTCATGTCTCTTGGCAAAGACCTATCCGGAAAAGCGCATTTCGCGAACCTCTCAAAGATGCCGCACGCGCTCATTGCCGGGGCTACCGGTTCGGGAAAATCCGTCACGATTCACACGATCCTCACTTCCCTTCTTTTCCGCAATTCTCCTGATGACCTGAAACTGATCCTCATCGACCCTAAGCGTGTTGAGCTCACGCTGTACAACAAAATCCCTCACCTCCTCACACCGGTTATCACCGACGCGAAAAAAACCATCTTGGCCCTGAAATGGGCCGCCAAAGAGATGGACCGGCGATACGATATCTTAGAATCAGAATCAGTGAGAGACATCCAGTCCTATCACAAAAACATCGTTGAGCCTGAATTCAAAAAACTTGAAAAAACCTCCAAGCAAGTGTCGGAACAAGAGTCCGAGAGCACGGAGAAACTCCCTGAACGCATGCCGTATCTTGTCATTATCATTGATGAGCTCGCGGACATTATGTCTACCTACCCCCGAGAACTTGAAGCGTCCATTGTCCGCTTGGCGCAAATGAGTCGCGCGGTAGGTATTCATCTTATCCTCTCTACCCAACGCCCCTCCGTGAACGTCATTACCGGCCTCATCAAGGCGAATATTCCCGCGCGCATCGCACTTCAAGTCTCTTCGCAGATTGATTCGCGTACCATTCTTGATACGGGCGGCGCGGAAAAACTCCTCGGCGCGGGAGATATGCTTTTCCTTTCCGGTGAGATGTCGAAGCCTACCCGGCTACAGTCGGCCTTTATTTCTGAAACTGAAGTAAAAAAAGTGACGAAGCATCTCGCGGAACAATACAAGGATGAAGTGCCTCACGAACTAAACTTAGGTGGAAACGAACCTGGAGTAAACTCCATCTTCGAAAGTTCGATTGGTGACGATGACGAAATAGATGATGATCTTTATGAAGAAGCTCGTGAAGCGGTGCTTGCGGCTGGTAAAGCATCAACCTCCTACTTACAACGTAAACTTCGAATAGGTTATTCTCGCGCGGCGCGACTTATGGATATACTTGAGGAGAAAAGTGTCATTGGTCCCGCCGATGGGTCCAAGCCTCGCGGGGTTATAGGCGCCGCGGGACATGATGCTCCTCCCCCTCCAAAAGATGAGGGTGCGCCGGGACCGGGAGAATTGTAAAGAAACAAATGACATATCACTGAATAACTGAATGACCCATTCCCCCGAAATCAGAGTTTTTCGTTATTCGTGATTCAGTTATACGTTATTAGTCATTCAGTTCTGCTATGGAGAGAACCCCCAAACTCATCGCTGGTATCAGTATCGCCGTAGTTATACTTACGAGTCTCGGGATCTACGCCTATCTTCAATCGCGAGAATATCTGCGAGGACCCGTGCTCACGATTTCAGAGCCGTTAAATGGCGCTACCTCCACAACGTCCCTCGTCACGCTTCGCGGGACATCGAAGAATATTTCCTTTCTTACCCTAAATGGGCGGCAGATCTTTACCGACGAGCAGGGACGATTCGAGGAGTCATTGCTCCTCGAAGAGGGCTATTCTATAATGACCCTTGAGGCTAAGGATAGGTTTGGGCACACTGAAATTAAGCGTCTGGAGCTGGTGTATAAGCCAATGGAAAATCAAAATGGAAATAGCAAAATGGAAAATGGAACCACAACCGCTCCGCAATTTTGAAGTTTGATTTTTTAACTCTACATTCCTTATTATGAACTGGAAAGCATGGCCGTATTGGGTGAGAGGGTTATTGGTAGGATGTGTTGTAGGAGTTTTAGTTGGCATATACATCCTGCTAAACCAGGAAGACCTCCTGAATCAGCCAACATGTTTAGCTATTGGAATTTGCGACCCATATATTTCGTTGCCTCTCTTGTATATCACTCTTGCAAGTCTCTTTGTTGCATGTTCTTTACTTGGGGCTTTCCTCGGCCATCTTTACGGCAAATTTAAAAATCGCAAACAATTATCAACTAATCAGTGACTTCTTCCCCTCCTCAGATGAGGAGGGGTGCCGAAGGCGGGGTGGTGCTGAAGACTATAAGAACACACCCCTCCTCAATCCTCCCCTCAACCGAGGGGAGGAAGCAGAGAGGAGAAATTAATATCATGGGATTTGGAAAACCCAAAAAAGAAAAAATCGCAAAGACACTCGGTTCGAATATTGACGACACCCTCGCGGCCATCAAAACAAAATTTGGCGAGGATTCGATCATGAAGCTCGGGGAAAAGCCGAAGGTGCATGTGAACGCCATCTCCACCGGTTCGATCGGGCTCGATGACGCGCTTGGAGTGGGAGGACTCCCTCGCGGGCGCATCATTGAGGTGTTTGGACCCGAATCGAGCGGCAAGACAACACTGACGCTCCACGTCATCGCCGAAGCCCAAAAGAAAGGAGGTATTTGCGCCTTCATTGACGCGGAGCACGCGATGGATCCGGAATACGCGAAGCGCCTTGGAGTCAAAATAGACGAGCTCCTTATCTCTCAACCCGATACCGGCGAGCAAGCCCTCGAGATCGTGGAATCACTCGTTCGAAGTGGTAAACTGGATGTCATCGTTATCGACTCGGTGGCAGCACTTACCCCTAAAGATGAGATCGAGGGAGATATGGGACAATCCCACGTCGGCAAACAGGCCCGGCTCATGAGCCAGGCGCTTCGTAAACTCACCGCTATTGTAGCCCGATCAAAGACGATTATTATCTTCATCAACCAAATCCGCATGCAGATCGGCGTGATGTTTGGGAACCCGGAAACGACACCGGGAGGCAAGGCGCTCAAATTCTACACGTCCGTCCGTCTTGATATTCGCCGCATCGCCCAAATAAAGAAAGGTGATGAAATTATGGGGGGCCGTGTGCGGGTAAAAGTGGTCAAAAATAAAGTGGCCGCACCTTTCAAACAGACCGAATTTGACCTTATGTATAACGAGGGTATCTCGCGCGAAGGCGAGCTCATTGCGCTCGGCGAAAAACTTGGTCTTATGAAAAAATCAGGGACGTCGTACGAGTATGATGGGATAAAACTTGGCCGGGGGTATGACGCGACGCGGCAGTTTCTTCGGGAAAACAAAAAGGTTTCAGGAGAGATCCTCCGTGCCATTCTGAAGCAGCTGAAAGAGGGCGGGACGCTCGCGGCGGCGCCGAGCGTAGACGAAGCCGCAGAAGCTGAATAGCAATTCTTATTCCTCCTTTGGAAAAGGAGGTGTCCCGAGTCTCCGAGGGACGGAGGGTTTAAATCCCTCACCGCAAGCGGTCCCCTTTTTTTGCAAGGGGAGAATAAGGAGATGACAATTCCCCACCCCATGCTAGCATAATTCATACTTCATTATTCATAATTCATATTCAGTATGTATCTAAACAAAGTCATGATCATCGGAAATCTTACAAGAGATCCGGAACTGAAGGCTATTCCCTCGGGCCAGCAAGTGTGCACCTTTAGCGTGGCGACCAATCGCGTGTATAAAGACAAGGACGGACAGCAGCAAAAGGCCACTGAATTTCATAATGTAGTCGTATGGGGGCGCCAGGCCGAAACGAGCGGACAGTATCTAAGAAAGGGTCAGAGTGTGCTTGTGGAAGGACGGCTCCAGACACGAAGCTGGGACGGACAAGATGGCAAGAAAAACTACCGGACCGAGATAGTGGCAGACCGAGTCCAGTTCGGACCGAAGTCGACCGGAAGTCCGGGAAGCGAGAAAGAGCCACCACAAGAAGCCAAAAAAGACGAAGGAGCGGGGATTCAGTATCCCCAGGAAGAAATCAACGCGGAAGACATACCTTTTTGAGAAGTGTCGCTAATCAAACTCGAATTCTTTCTCGAATTATCTCGAATCCGATTCGCATTATTTGCGTATCTTCAATTCGTCTTCGATTCGCGATTATTTAACCACATACGGCAGAAGTCCTATAAACCGTGCGCGCTTTATCGCCAGGGCAAGCTGACGCTGATATTTAGCGGAAACACCCGTACGCTTACCCGCTTGGATCCGGCCATGCGGACTCAGAAATTTCTTCAACAGTTCAATGTCTTTATAGTCAATATGTTTAATATTGTTCTGGGAGAAGTAGCATTGTTTGTCTGATTTTTCCATATAGCTATGTTATCACTAATCAATCTCTAATTGTAGACTCTAATTTCTCGAATCGGTTCGCGCTATTCGCGTTCTTCAATTCGAGTGCGATTCGCGACTATGCTCTCTCCACATACTCCCCGGTGTCAGTGTTGATTCGCACCATGTCCCCTTCCGCGATAAACATGGGAGCACTCACTGTTGCGCCGGTCTCTAGGGTGATGACCTTAGCGCCCCCCTTCGCCGTATCCCCCTTTACCGCCGGAGGCGCCTCGGTGACCTTAAGATCGACTTTGATGGGAAGTTTGATGCCGATCATCTTTCCCTCGCCTTCGCTTTCTTCATCCTCTTTCCAGGTGAGAATCTCGATGAGACTATTTGGTTTCAAGAAGCGGCCTCCCGGTCCTACAAGCTCTTCGGTGAGAGAAAATCGCTTCGAGGGATCGCCCGCTTCAGAGAACCAGTGCTGTCCCTTGTTCGTATACAGGTATTTCACTTCGCGAGTATTGATGCTCGCCTCGTCTACTTTGTCGGCCTGATGGAACGTGATCTCCGTTACTTTGCCGGTAAAAAGATTCTTGAGCTTTGTCTGATTGACGGGTTTTCGCTGCTGCATGCGAAAGATACGCGCGTCCAATACTTCAAAAGGCGCTCGTTCGTAGACAATGTATTTCTTGGGAAGAATTTCGTTGTAGCTAAGCATAGTCGCTAATCAATCTCGAATGGAGTCTCGAATATCCCTAATCGGATTCGCGGTGTTCAATTCCCGTGTGATTGGTGATTACTCGGCAATAAGTTTCTCCAATGATTTATCAAGTTCGGTTTCGGACACAGGAGCACTCGCGGGCGCCCCTTTCGGCGCTTCCTTACGCTCCCCGCGTGCTGTTCGGGGCAGGCGCGGCACATTCATTGTCTCTTCGCGAACAGTCTTAATGAGAAGAAAACGAAGTAGCTTATCGTAGTGTTGCAAGGCCTGCTCGATCCTTCGCGCGCTCAGAGCTGCCGCTTCAAATTTGATCCACCCGAAATAGGCATTCGTATGTGTCACATACGCGCCTTGAACTCGTTTCTGCATGGCGTAAGAGAGTGCTCGAAACTTCGGGAACTCCTCTCGGATCAGCGTGACTCCTTCCTTATCTAAAATGTCCTTAATGGCCGTTACCTCGCGCGGCAGTTCCTCTTCAGAAATGGTCGGCAGAAGCAGATACCCAACCTCATAGATGCGCGTTTCCTTCCCTTCTTTCTCGGTCGTGGAAGCAACCCTTGCTTCCTGTGTCTCCGCCTCCTGTACGGAGGGAGCCGCGGACCCTGAAGGCGCGGAGTTAGTTGTGTCTTCAATCATGACAAGATGCTTTATGGATAAAAGATAACCCCATGAGTTAAGGGCTACCAAAGCGAAGCTCCAACAGGGTACCATACTCGTTATTCCCCCGCAAGTGGCTGCACACCTACATCTATGAGAGCTTAATGTTGAATAGTTGTTCCGCATTTTGCAGCAGTTGCACTCGTACCGTTTCTTCCTCTTCACCTCGAATATTGGCGATGGCTTTCACCACTTCCCGGACATGGAGCGGCTCATTGCGTGTGCCGCGGTAGGGCGCGGGAGCAACATAGGGCGCATCAGTTTCCGAAAGAATGCTCGTAAGTGGAAGATAGCGAATAACCTCTTGATACTCCTTCGCGAAGGTGATAACCCCCGTGAAAGAGAATGTGTATCCAAGGTCGAGAAACGGCGTTGCCTCCTCAATCGAACCGGCAAAAAAATGCAAATTGCCTTTTAAAGAGGAATTATGGATACTGAAGTATGAATTAAGAATAGAGAAGGCATCTTTGTAAGCGGAGCGCCCAGAACCGTTACGTAGATGGAGCATGAGGGGTTTCTGTACTGAAATCGCAAGCTCAATCTGTGCCCGAAAAGCTTCTTCCTGCTTAATTCTTAAGGCCTCGCTCTCAATCCTGTAGTAATCGAGTCCGCACTCCCCTATCCCAACCACTTTTGGATGTTCGGCGAGGTCTCTATAGTGCGTCACTTCAAAAGCCTCGCTTCGAGAGGTAAACTCTTTCCCTCCTTCCCCCAACTCTTTTTCATCATGAAAAGATTTTGAGGTATGCACCGGGTGAAGCCCTACGATCGCGTAGACACCCTTTTCGTATTGTTCCGCAAGTTCAATTGCTCTTCGAGAAGTGAGCTGTTGCGTACCGACATTGATGACGGCAACTCCCGCATCAAGAGCGCGCTTTAGCACTTCCTCCCTATCCGCATCAAAGGCGGTGAAGTTAACGTGCGAGTGGATGTCGATGTAGCGAAAGGACATGAATGAGGAATGATGAATCATGAAGTCCTCTTGGGAGGAGAGAATTTCCTACGCCTTCCTCGGAAACAACGGTTCCGAAGGCATGCGGTTTCCTTTAATGAGCTCTTTTATCTTTTTAGAAGTTTCAGGCATAAATGGATTCAACATGCGGCCAACAGTATACAAGTCAACCACAAGCTCTGTGATGACGGCTTTTCCCTTTTCGCTATCGGTTTTGACCAATTTGAAGGGCTGCGTTTCTTGAATGCGACGATCGAGGCGAGCAACCGTTTCCGAAATGATCTCTGCCGCACGCTGAATGTTAAGCGTGTCGAACGCATGCGTATATGCTTCTGGAATTAAGTTCTCCTCTATAGTAATGGGTTCTTCCAGATGATCCTCTGCCATTTTCAAAATCCTACTCGCAAGGTTGCCGATACCGTTAGCGAGGTCGGCATTGTAGGCGTCCTTAAAAGAAGTAGGTGTGAAGTCACTATCCTCGAATGGAGAAACATGCCGGGCAAGGAAAAAACGCACCGCTTCTCCTCCGTATTCGCTGATGAGTACGCTCGGGTCAATGACGTTTCCGAGTGTTTTAGACATCTTCTTCCCTCCCGAGGTGATGAAGCCGTGTACCAAAAGTCGCTTAGGAAGCGGGAGTTTCGCCGAAAGAAGCATGGCCGGCCAAATCGCTGCGTGAAAGCGAAGAATATCTTTCCCAATGATATGCACATCGGCGGGCCAAAATTGTTTAAAGAGCGTATCATCCACTCGCCCAAACCCAAGTGCACTTATGTAGTTCACGAGCGCATCACACCAGACATAGATTTTTTGACTTGCATCACCCGGGACCGGGATGCCCACAGAAACCTTGTGCGAAGGTCTTGAAAAACTTACATCTTCTAGGCCTCGTTCAAGCAGTGCCAAAATCTCATTTCTTCTCGTTTCAGGAATGATCTCGAGCTCTCCACGTTGTATTTTTCCCCTTACAAGATGAGTGTACTTTGAAAGTCTAAAAAAGTAATTCTCTTCGCTTATCTGTTGCGGCGCCTCGCCATGCTCGGGGCAAATACCATTCATGAGCTCCTTTTCGGTGATAAATGCTTCATGTCCAACACAGTAGAGCCCTTGATATGAGCGCTTTTCGATATCCCCCGCGTCCACGAGCCTTTGCCACATCGCTTGCGCTCCCGGCCAATGCACTTTTTCATCGGAAGTCCGAATGAATTGATCATAGGAGATGTGCAGTTTTTGAAATAGAGTCTTGAAATTTTGTACGATTCCATCAAGGTATCCTTGTGGCTCGATATTCGCGGCTGAAGCTGCGCGAACGACCTTCTCTGTATTTTCATCCGCGCCGGTAAGGAGGTATACGTCATCGTTCAAGAGACGGCGGTAGCGAGCGATTATGTCTGCAAGTGTGGTGCTGTACGCGTGCCCCATATGGAGATTCGCGTTGGGATAGAAGATCGGAGTGGTAATGTAAAATGTCTTTGACATACAAAAATAATCAATAACCAAGAAACAATTACCAAACAAAACTCAAATAGGATTGTTCACCTTGCTAATAATTGAAGACAATATATTACGCAACTCTATGGCCTCCTTGATCAGTAGCGAGACTTTCTTTTCTACACTCGGATTGGCAACGACAATCAGTTCCAGCCAATGAATCGTTTCCTTTGCTTCTCTTCGGGAAATCTTTAGTTTGTGTACAAAGTCCTTCGTCCCAAGTGCATCGTTCGCCTCTCGGTAATTGGCGCCGATAGAACCTGCGGAACCCGCAACCTGCCCTACTAGACGATCATTGATTGGATTTCGGGGCAACTGAACACATAACCTGATAACTTCTTTGGCAAATTCCGTAGTCCGTTTCTCTAAATCAAAGTGGTGGCTGTTTTCTTTCTTTGGATTTTGAGTGTTAGTCATTGTTTGTAACTTGTTTCTTGGTCATTGATGTTTAAGTGGTATTCTGCTTTCTGCGTTGCACATCATCGAGAAACTCCATAAGCGTCGCGACCACCGGCACCGAGACAAAGAGTCCCAGGAATCCGCCAAGCTGCGCCCCGACAATGAGCGCCAAGATCACGATCATGGGAGGCACGCCAACGATTTTCTTCACCACCCAAGGATAGAAGAGGTGGTTTTCGAACTGTTGGATGATGAGATACCAACCCGCGATGAGCAGGGCCGAGGTGACGCCCGGGTCCGCTACTGCGGTGCCCGAGGCGTACGCGATACCGATGGCCGGAATCGCGGCGAGGATGGGGCCAAAGAGCGGTATCGTTTCAAAGATGGCGGCGAGTACTGCCAAGAACAAGGCATTCTTAATCCCTAAAATCATGAGCCCGAGATAGACGAGTACTCCGACAAGCACGGCGAGAAAAAGTTGTCCTTGCATCCAGTAGCCGATTTTCCGCTGTGTCCGTTTCCAGAGACTAAGAAGATGCGGTTCGTAACGCTCGGGAGTGACCACGCGAAGGAACGCGGCGACGCCGTCTTCTTGAACGGCGAGATAGAATGAAAGCACGACGATGAGGATGAACTGAAGAATACCGCCGAACACGACCGAGATGTTGTCCCAAAAACCTTTGGCAAAACTCCCGAGTATCTGTGAAAGATCGGTGAATACCGCCGAGAGCGAAGAAGGCGCGGCCGAGCCGCTGATTCCTTGCGAAAGCGTTTGCGCGAGGTCCGCCCCCTGCAGTACGGAGTCGCGCGAAGCGGCGATCGGGGGTGATACGCCCTCAAGAAAAGCCGGCACGACTCGAAGAAAATTGGCGGTGTCGGACAGGAGTGACGGAACGAAAAAGTAAAACACACCGATGAAGACGACAGCGAGCATAATGTAGATGGATATCACGGCAATGAGTCGTGGGATCCGAAATCGGTGTAGCCAAAGGGTGAGAGGCTCGATAGAAGAGGCGATCACGACCGCGGTGAGGAGCACGAGGAGCACGCCGCGAAGATAAAAAAGCAGCACGAAAAAAATGAACACGAGCATCGCTCGAATCAAGGTACCGGTGGTGAGATTTATCGTGGTGAAAGGAGGGAGCGACATACAGGCATCATAGCATGGCAAATAATCAATAACCAAGAAGCGATAACCAAATGGCAATAGCACGGCAAATAATCACTAACCAAGAAACAATAACCAAATGGGAATAGACCGATTGGTGCTTGGTGATTGATGTTTGGTAATTGGTTATTGATTATTGGTGTTTCCTAAATATGCAGGAGCTTCTCCAATTCCTTCTTATTCTTAATTGGACCGATGAGCGCGAGATTGAGATGTTCATTCACAAGGTACGCCTCTGCGATACGAGAGAGGTAACTTGTGTTCACCGCGCGAACCTTCGCCGCAATTTCCGAAGGTCGAAGCAAAGGTTTGCGCATAATCTCCTGATACCCGTAGAATTCCGCGAGTGAGTCGGACGACTCAAGTCCGAGATACAAATTGCCAATGAGGTATTCTTTAACCCGCAGAAGTTCGTCTTTATCCACGCTCTCGCTTTTCAAACGCCGAACCTCGTGAAGGATGGCACGGATCGCTTCTGAAAGTCGGGCCGCGGGAACGCCGGCGGTAATCTCAAGGAATCCATGGTCGGAGTAGGATTGATGCGAAGCTCCGATGTAGTAGCAAATGCCAAGATCGTCTCGCATCTTCTGGAACAACCTCGAGCTCATCCCTCCCCCCAAGATGGCGGAAAGAAGGCGCATCGCGGTGCCATCCTCGTGATAGAGATCGAAGGTTCGAATGCCAAACGCGAGGTGCACCTGATCGGTTTTTTTAAACTCTATCGCGATCTCCGGTCTCTTCTGCTGCTCCTTTACGCTTGTTTTGCCGTGCTTTTTGCCGTCATGCATGGCCACGAAGGCGCGGGCAACCTCCTTCTCCACAACACGTTCGTCCACATTACCCGCGACCACCACCGCAGTCGCGCCTGACACATAGTGTTTGCTCCGGTAAGCAAAAAGGGCAGATTGTGTAATGGCCTTCACCGTCTCTTCAGTGCCAGCAACGTCAAAACCCGCCGGCTGCTCTCCATAGAGGCACTCCATGAGCACTTCGCTTATGTGCCGGGGAGGCAGGTCCTCGTACATGCGTATCTCTTCGATGATCACACCCTTTTCTTTTTCGATCTCCGCCTTCGGGAGCGTGGAGTGAAGGTAAATATCGGACACCACATCAAGTATTTTCTTAAAGTGCCGCTGATCAGATTTGGCATAGTAGCCGGTCATCTCTTGAGAAGTGAACGCGTTGTACTGTGAACCGATGCCGTCAAGTTCCTTGACGATATCGATCGCTTTTTCGCGTTTCAAGGTGCCCTTGAAGCACATATGTTCCAAGAAGTGCGAAATTCCGCTTATCTTCTTTTGCTCATACTTCGAGCCAGCCTCGACAAGCACCATGACCGTAACGGTGGGGCTCTCTTTCATGGGTACGGTGATGAGTCGGAGGCCATTGGGAAGAATTTTCTTGTGGAATTGCATGGCAATACGAACTACGAATTTGTAAGAATATACGAGTAAGGAAGTACCCCTTGATACTAGTGGATGCTGAAAAGAAAAGCAAAAACTTCTTTGCAACAACTGCGTGACTATTCGAGAACAGGAAAAGAGAGGTCCGAAAGAGCCCTCCTAAAGACGATTAATGTCTAGATACACAGCCTTAGGAAATATGATATCAATGCTCAAAAATCTCTCTTAAATGTGACTCGAGTTGATCAATCCTTACCCGCTCCTGCTTTCCGGTATCTCGTTCGCGCACTGTTACATCTCCTTTCTCCAGTGAATCAAAATCCACTGTAATACAAAATGGCGTGCCGATTTCATCCTGTCTCCGGTATCGTTTACCGATGTTGCCACTCTCGTCCCAAGCAATCATGGAACGCGAGCCGTGGAACATGGAACACAAAAGTTCGTAGACCTCCCTTGCCTTTTTCACCAGCTCCGGCTTGTTTCTAAGAAGCGGAAAAACAGCAACCTTAATCGGCGCGATCGAGGGTTTGAATTTCAAGTAGATGCGCTTTTCTCCCCCCATTTCATCTTCTGTATACGCGCTGCAGAGTACGGCAAGCACGGTTCGATCCAACCCAAAGGTCGGTTCTATTACATGGGGTGTAAAAGGCGTTTTATTTTCCTCGTCGGAATAGAGGAGCTCGGTGCCGCTTGCCGCGCTGTGGTTCTTCAAATCAAAATCTGTGCGGTACGCGAGTCCATATAGCTCCTTTTGCCCAAAGGGGAAATCAAAATATAGATCCGTCGTTCGCTTCGAGTAGTGGGCCAATTCTTCGTTTGGTACCTTCACCTCATGCACGTTTCCCTTCCCGATACCAACAATCTCAATCCACCGCATCATTTCACTTTGCCAATACTCAAATTGTTTCTCCCAATCCGCCTCGCGGATAAAATACTCGAATTCCATAATCTCGAATTCCCGGGAGCGAAAGGTAAAATCGCGCGGAGCGATTTCATTTCTGAAGGCCTTCCCCACCTGCGCGATACCGAACGGGAGTTTGGGATGAAAGGAATCAATCACATTCTTAAAATTGACGAACATGCCCTGCGCGGTCTCTGGGCGAAGGTACGAGACGGATGCATCATCTTCAGTCGCGCCAACATGCGTCTTAAACATCATGTTAAACTCTCGGACATCTCCTAGAGCGCCCGCGCATTCGGGACACGTACCCTGCTTGTCCCGAGCCGTGTCGAGGGAGTCCTCGCGGAATCGCCTCTTGCACTTTTTGCACTCCACCATCGGGTCCGCAAATCCGCCGACATGCCCGCTTGCCTCCCACACCTTCGAATTCATCAAAATGGCCGAATCAATGCCGTACATATCATCGCGCTCCCGCACAAAAAATCTCCACCATGCATCGCGAATGTTATTTTTCAGCTCTACGCCAAGCGGTCCATAGTCCCAGGTGCCGGAGAGCCCGCCGTATATTTCGGACCCTTGGTAGATAAATCCGCGCCGTTTGCAGAGCGCGACGATTTTCTCCATTATGTTCTCTTTTATATCTGCCATAGCGTTATGCCTATCCTAAATCACAATTCGTAAATCGCAAATCTTACTTCGTGACAATTCCACTTTTCGGACTCGTACCCGGATCGCTAAGCGAGGCGGTTGAAAGAGCCTGACGCGCGTTGCTTTTCACCTCAACTCCGGTGAATCGGTCAGTTCCTCGAGCGGCGGCTTCCCCGATGAGCGTAGGAGAAGTGCCGACCTGGCTTAGACTTGGGAGAATGGAAATTTGGAAAGAAACCTCTCGCGGTGGGCTCCCCACTCCCTCTCCCGCCTCCGCTTCTCCCGCGTTCCAAACCAGTTCTCCGCCGAGTGCTTTGTACGAAAGTTCCTCGGAAACAGGGCTTATCTCACCAAGCCACGTCACGTATGAAGGGAGCACTGCCGAAACCTTCGTATTCGCGACGCCGTTCGAAGTATTGGAAAGCGACCAGGTGACCGTGTAGGTGGTTGCCTCCCCCACGCGAGGCGGAATCGGTCCAGTACTGGAGAAGGGACCGTCATTATACGAAAGCCGCGAAGAAAGCGTGAGCACTGTCGCAATCTTGATTTCTTTCTTAATCGTGAGCTCGACCCGCTCCGATGCCCCTCTCTCATCGAGACGCTTACCTCGAGCGCTTACCTCGATTGTCATCGATGGATTCTTGAAAGCCCCAGGATCAGTCGCGACAGAAAGGAGTCCGAGACTGAAACTCTCCGTCGCGCGCTCCCCTCCTTCCACCACGGCGAACCGAGGTGAGGTTTGTTTATCCCACCGTATCGTATTCACATTTGAATCATAGAACCCGCCACTCGACTCCACGGAAGCGGTATTGTAGATATCGCCAAGAAGTGTGGCGGTTATCTCAAGGTCGGTAATCTTTGAATCGAGGTTGCTCTCCCATGCCACGTCGGCGCGCGCCACCTGTCCGCTTCTCACGACAAAAGTCTCCCCCTTTTCTCCATTGACGAGGAGATCCAAGGTTATGAACGGTTTTTGAATCGACACTGCCGCGGTTTCTTTCGAAAAAACGGTTCCGATTTGCTTTTCATCTTTTGGACTTTGCGTTCCGGTAGAAAAGCGAAACGAGCGCTCAGCTTCTTCAGTCGCCCGGATGTTGCCCCTGATGCGGATACTCCGCTTCCCCTGCGGCTCGATATCGCCAAGAAGCCATATATCTTTCCCGAAGGTGGGATTTGGACTGCTCTCCTCAAACTGGAACCCGAAGGGGTACTTTGCCTCCACCATGAGATTCTCCTGAACGACGCTCGAGTTTGACGTAAGTTCTAGAAGCATTTCGAATGTTTGATCGGCATTGACCTCCTTAGGTAGGTCAAGGGTGAAGTGCACGGGAGCGGAGCTTAAGGTGAACTCGTATTCGATCTCTCGGGAAAAGATGGCGTTGGAGTCCTTCGGCCGATACTCGGCGGTAATGAGGATGGTCTGCGTTTCGCCCTCCTCGCCGAATGGAACGAACGAAATCGTCCTCAAAATACGTTCGCCGGCGGACAGTGCTCCGAGCGAGTCCCGATAGCGAAGGAGGGGCTCTGAGAGAGCATCGGGCGCGCGCGTGCTCTCCGGAAATTCTACGAGAAGATCCACTGATTCGAGGCTAAGGGGGTTTTCATTGCTGATGTGTATGTCGAGCGACATCTCCTCGCCGGCGCCGCCTCCAACTGGACCCTGCACTTCAACCGAGATGTTCTGGGGCGAGATGGTATTTCCTCCACGCCAAAAACCGTAGAACGCGAGACCAGCGGCGAAGAAAAAGAAGATGACGGAAACGATGAGGAGACGCTTAAGCCAAGGCATGGTAGAGGTAAGTAGTGAATAAAAGGCGGACCTCCTTTCCGCCGTTTCATTCGTCCAGCTCGGCGTGATGCGAAGATGCCTTTCTTCCCTAAAAAACTCCTTGTCACGGAGGACCGGCGGCGGCGTCCGGGAGTGGAGACGATACTGAAGATCTTCAAGGCTGCTTGCCCGCTCTTTCGATGGTTGGTTCTCTGGGGAGGAGGCCATAACCAAAGCATTATAGCACAAGAAGGGGGGCGTTAAAGACCTATTCTTGGAAAGGTTTAGCCTCTAGTTGTGTGGGAGATCTCTTACAGTTGCGTCTGCCGCAGAGAGTGGTTGATGTGAGTGATGGCCAGTCTGCGATAGGCGAAAGCCTGTTCAACAATTGAGATGTTCCAGAGATCGACGTCGGAGAGGAATGCGTCGAATTCATTTCTGGGAGCAAGATATCCTAAAGAATAGAGAATACGAAGCACGAGTACAATCTCCGCTCCCTCGAGGAGACGTCCATCGTGCTTTTTAATGAACTCGAGGCCGAAAAGAAGCGTGGTAAATATCGGCTCATTTTTTTCTTCACCGGCAAGTAGCCGGCTAAGGAGGAGGGAAATTCGCCCAAAGACAGAGCGAGCTTGCAAGGAAAGTTCGCGAATGATCGGGTCAATGAGAGCGGCGTTCGTGACACGCCAGTACTCCCTTCCCCGAACCAAGCTAAGATCGGAATACGAAAAGTCTTGAAGGCCGTAGCGGAGCTTGGAACGCTCCTCTCGCACGCTTTGGGCGGAAGCGGCGATAAGACCGAACTTCCGAGTGAAGATCGACAATATCTTGCTTCCCTCTCCGCGTGGAGTGCTGTTAAGGATAAGTGCGTCGGTGTGATACAAATGGTAAGACACGTAGAAAGTAGTTAGTAGCTAGTAGAAAGAATCAGGAGGACATCTTGAGAAGAGAGGGGAGCACAGAGGGAAGCGCAGTTACACCTTCTCTTGCGGTAAAGTGCCTCTTGCCCCGCTCTAATATCGTCTTGGCTCCAAGCTGTTTTGCAAATTCAAGTGATCTTGCCATCGGCACGTAAGGGTCGTTGTCCGAAAAAATCATCACAAATGACTTGGAGTGCGTTTTGGCCCTACTGGGGTCAAACGGGAGAGAATAAAATTCAGAAATCTCGGGAACGTTGATTCTCCCTGAAAATCCGGCGACAAAGAGAGCGCCACCAATCTTTATTTTTTGAGGAAGCGCCTCAAGGTACCGTGCGATGGCAATGCACCCGAGGCTGTGTCCGACAAAGTACGTATGCGAGTCGGGTGTACCAACGTATCCTTTTAGAAATGAGAGCCATTCTGCTACGTTCGGCGTTGCGGCATTTGGCATCTGGGGCGCGCTCACATCAAAACCGTTTGCCCTAAGTTCGAGGGATAGCCAGGGGAACCAATGGTTGTGCGGTTTCCCCTCCCAGCCATGAATGAGAAAAACCCGCTTTTTCATGAAAGGGATTGTAGCATAAAAAAGGCGCGCCCTCGGAGTGAGGGCGCGTGGTCTCATAGCGAGACCTCCACACAACATGTAACGCCAGAGCAAACTATCAGTTAAATCCTTACATTGAAGTCACGACTGGTCAAGAGTCGAGGGTGAAGCGGTGAATATCTATACTTACCAAAGGCGAGTATCTTACACCCTAAAAACAGGTTTGGAACAGAAGAACACGGGAATTACTACCGAGTAAGGGAAAGTTGAAATGAGAGCTCGTCGGCCTCAAATGGCTCTCCTGAAGTTGTTTTTGCCTGCACAACGATATTTTTGAGCGAGGTTATCTGCGCGAGTTCCCGCTCATGCTGTTCTATGAAGCGCTTGGAAGGACCCTCTGCGCCAATAAGAAGCGTGGCTCTCTCCCCCGCCTTCCATCCTTGTTTTTTGCGCATATCTTGGACGAATCGGACGAGTTCCCGGAACATGCCTTCGTCTTTGAGCTCGGGGGTGAGTATTGTGTTTAGTTCAACTTCGGTTTGGAGAGTTGAATCACATACCACTTCTTTCACATTAACCTCGTCTCGTATCAAACCGTCATAATCCTTAATCTTTAATCCACTATCCCTAACAGTAAGAGAAGCGAGCGGCTGGCGAACTTTGATGTTCGCTTTCGCGCGCGCTTCCAACCCGAGCGAAACTATTTTCCTGACTTCTTCCATTTCCTTAAGCACTTTCTCATCAACCTTGCCCGCGCTCGGCCAATCTTCCAAATGGACCGACTTTTCATTATTCAATATTGTATTGTCATCTTGATTTTTAATTTTTGCATTTTGCACTTCTCCATAAAGGTACTCCGCGAAAAACGGCGTAAACGGAGCCATACTCTTCGCGAGCTCCCGCAGTACAAATCGTAGCGTAGCGAGAGCCGCTTCCCTCTCCTCCTGCATGTCCGATTTAATGCGCTCGCGCGACCGTCGTAGGTACCATGTCGAGAGATCGTCAATAAACTCTCCTATAGGGCGAGTGGCTCTATCGAGCTCGTAATTTTCGAGAGCCTCTGTAACTTCAGAAATAAGTTGATTCAATCGTGCCACAATCCATTTATCGAGAATGTCTGGGCTTTGTGGATTTGTGCTTTGTTTGGTTTTTGTCCGCCAGCTGGCGGATTGTGCTTTGTGCTTTTCATCCGCATAAAGCAAATAGAACTGGAGGACATTGTCGAGTCGGTTAAACACTTTTTTTGTCACCTCGTCGACGCCTCGCTCCGAAAAACGGAGGTCTTCGCCGCGAACGACTGGCGAGGAGAGCAGGTAGTAGCGCAAGCTATCGGCTCCGTACTTTCCCGTAAGTTCAAGCGGATCGGGATAGTTTTTGAGCCGCTTCGACATCTTCGCTCCGTTTTCCGCGAGAATGATGCCGTTCACCACGACGGCTCTGTAAGGTGCTTTGTGGAATAAGCCGACGCCAAGAACAAGCATGGAGTAAAACCAGCCGCGCGTCTGATCGAGTCCTTCCGCGATAAAGTGCGCCGGGAATCCTTTCGTTCCTTTCCAAAACCCGCCGACTGGATCAAATAGGGTCCCCGATGTTCCTGCGGCACCCGTTTCAAACGGGTAATGCGCCTGCCCGAAGGGCATGGCGCCCGACTCGAACCAGCAATCGAATACCTCGGGGACCCGCCGCATGAGGCCGCGACCCGCTCCCGTGGCTTTAGCGCATACCTCGCAGGTAAGGGTGATGTCGTCTATCCCTGGCCGATGCATGTCAAATTCGGCATTCACCCTCGTGTCGATGAAGACGGTCCGCGGCTCCGCGTACCCGCGCAGGTAATCCTTCTCATAAAACTTCTCGGTATCCGCAAGTGAAAGATGGTCAATCGCCTTCAAGAGATACACGAGCGGCCCTTCATGCGAGACGAAAAGGACGCGCTCTCCCTTGTGCTTCTCCATAATGCGAGCAAAGGCTTTCTTCATCCTTTGCTCCACCTCTTCCCAGCTCTCCCCCGTGTTTCCCCGCTTCTTTCTATAGTACTCTTCGTGAGGAAGCGCGTTCATTTCCCTCCGATCATGGAGCACCCGCGGGTCATCTTCGCGTTTGCCATCCCACTCACCGCTATCTACTTCGCGCAAATCCTCATCAATGATGACCTTGGCGTCAAGGTGCCTCGCGACGATCTCTGCCGTCTCTCTCGCCCGACGGACGGGAGATGAGTAAATGGCGTCCACTCCCCCTCTTTCCCGTATGCGTTTGCCCGCGGCGCGCGCCTCTCTTCTCCCCTTTCGAGTGAGTGGGTAAAGCGTGGGTGAATCATCAAACACATTCTTCCTGTTCTTCTCGCTCTCGCCATGGCGAAGGAGGATAAGTGCGCTTAGGTGCTCCGCTCCCCCCTTCCTAAGTTCGTCTACGGAGCCGACGAGGCGGCGATGATGACAGCGCTCACAATTCCAGACCGGAATCGGCGCGCCCCAAAATCGAGAACGTGAGATGGCCCAATCTTTCGCTTCGGAGAGCCAATTCCCAAAGCGGTACTCTCCGACCTCCTTTGGAACCCATTCTATGGCGCTGTTCTTCTCTGTCAGCTCGCTTCGAAGACTCGTCACCTTCACGAACCACGAGGGGGCCGCGAAGTTAAGAAGCGGCGTGTCGCACCGCCAGCAGTGCGGATACTCATGCGTGTAAGGTTCGCGGCGGAGAAGCCTCCCTCTCGCCTCGAGCGCGCTCGAGATCTTTTCGTCGGTCTCCCTCGGATTCCCCTTGGGTTTGGCGGGAAGTCCGGCAAATTCCGCGAGTTCCGACTTGAAGGTGCCGTCCGTCTTGACGTGTTGTAGAAACGGGAGTCTCTCCTTAAGCGAAAGAGCATAATCATCTTCACCGAACGCGGGAGCGATGTGCACGATGCCGGTGCCGTCCTCCTCTGTGACAAAGGTCCCGCCATACATGCGCCACCCCCGCTCTCTATTAGGAAGCTTCTCTCTAGCGGATGGACTAGAATAATAGTCAAAAATCGGCTCGTACGCCTCGCCTATGAGTTCTTTACCCTTTATACCTTCTTTAACGGAGAAGGCGACTTCCGCGCCTTTCCATACGAAAGTGCCGACTCGAGATTCCGGGTCGAAGCTAAATGACTCCGCGCCAAACACCCGTTTTAAGATCTCTTCCTTGGCCCCGACAACGAACGTATCGCCGACTGGAACCTCTCTCGAGTTGGACGCCGTGATTTCCACAAAAGCGTAGTCTCGGTCAGGGTGCACGGCGAGCGCCGCGTTTCCCGGAAGCGTCCACGGAGTCGTGGTCCACGCGATAAGGAAGGTATTAGCTCTTGAAAGGAGCGGGAATTTAACGTACACAGACGTGTCGGTAAGTTCCTTGTACCCTTGCGTGACTTCGAAGTTTGAGAGTGTGGTCTCGCAGCGCGGGCACAGGTGCATCGGTTTGAAACCTTGGTAGACGAGCCCCTTTTCGTGAAGTGTCTTGAAGATCCACCAGACCGTTTCGGTGTAGGAGGAATCCATGGTGCGATAGTCGTTATCCATGTCCACCCATCGCCCCAGGCGAGGAATGATCCGCCGCCAATCGTCCGCGTAGCGCATGACGATTTCTTTCGCGCGCGCGTTGAACTTGCCGATTCCATACTCCTCGATATCCTTTTTTGTCTTAAAACCGAGCTCTTTCTCCACCTCGTTTTCGACAGGAAGGCCGTGGCAATCCCAGCCCCACCTTCGCGGTACGCGGTACCCCTGCATGGTTTTGAAGCGAGGAATCACATCCTTGATAGTACCTGCGAGAATATGCCCGTAATGCGGGAGCCCCGTCGCAAATGGAGGGCCGTCATAGAAAATGAAGTCGCCTTTCGGAGAAGTCTTGTTGAGAGATCTCTCGAAAATCTTGTGCTCTTGCCAGAACTTCAGTATCTCAAGCTCCCTCTCGTTTATTGATTTTTTCTTGCCTGGTTCTTCCATATGCTTACATGCGCGTAGGAACTCCTATTCCAAGAAGCCACAAGCCATTCTTCATCACGATCGAAAATGCGGAGGTGAGAGCCACTTTGTACGGCGAGGTAGGATCGCTTGCATCAACAATTTTCTCATGCGCATACCAGCTATTGAAGGTGCCTGCAAGTCCGGTGAGGTAGGTGGTGATGTAATGCGGCTCCATCTCCTTCCCCGCTCGTTCAACCACTTCGGGAAAGCGGCATAGCAGTCGCTCGAGAGTGGTGGGTTGTACATGTTGTATGTGTGTTAAGTGTCTCGCATCTAGAACATTTCCAACATCTACAACATCTACAACATCTGCGACACCTAGAACCTCTTTTGCTTTTTCCAGCACCGACTTCGCCCGCACATAGGAGTATTGAAGATACGGCCCGGAATCGCCTTCGAAGGAAATTGATTTCTCAAAGTCAAAAATGGTATCCCCCCCGATAGCCTGCCGCAGGATGGAATATTTGATCGCGCCAATGGCCACGATTTCAGACAGCTCTTCTTTTTCTTTTTCGCTCATTTCGCGCCTTGCCAAGCCAGAGCCTTGTGCGGAGGCTGGCTCCTCGACTTTCGCTTTCACAAGCTTTTTAACTTGCTCGATGAGCGACTCGGCTGAAATAATGGTTCCAGTTCGAGAAGACATTTTCCCTGTGGAAAGCTTCAAGACGCCGTGGGAAAGATGCTGTAGCTTGCCTTTAAGTTCGGGAAAGAGCTTCTCCACTGCTTTCTCAACGACTTTGAAAAAGTCGTTCTGCTCGTTCGCGGTAACCGTGATGGAACGATCGTAGGCGAATTTCTTGCGCTTCAGCTGTGCAAGTCCGACTTCTTTGGCCTCATATGTTGGGAGTCCTTCAGAATTTAGGAAAACTCTGGTGTGCAGTCCATCCTGTTCGCCTTTGTACACCACCGCTCCCTCGCTTTCCTCGAACACCGAGCCGATAGCCTCTCGAACGAGTTTACTACCAACTTCACCCGCTTCACTTTCAAAAAAGTGAATGTCGAAGGAGCTACCGAGCTTCTTATAGAGAAGCTCAAAATGCTCTAGTGATACGACCCTCCCCTCTTCGTAGAGCTTCATGAGCTTCGGGTCACTTTTGGCGTACAGCGCTTTGTTGAGCGCGATGATGTCTTGCTTCGCGGCAATATCTGCTTCATAGGCTTCATTTCCCATCGCGTAGGCACGACCGAGTACCGAAATATCCAGCATTTTTGGCTCCATTCTTCGCAGACCCCAGAGACTCTTCGCCACATGGAGGCCGACATCACCATGATAGGTGGCGCGCATTAGCTTGGCCCCATTCCATTCAAGCACTCGCGAGGTTGCTTCCCCGATGATGTTATTCATCAAATGTCCGATATGGAATTCTTTGAACGGATTGGGCTGTGTGTGTTCGAAAAAGATTTTCTCGCCCGCTCGAATTTTGTTCTTCCCGAAGTCATCTCCGACTTCCCTAACGGCATTCGCGAAAAACTCTTTTGAGAGATAAAAATTGATAAATCCGGCCCCCGCGATTTCAACACGGCTTACAAAGGTCTGACCTTTCTGAAGATTTAAGGTCAGACCTTGAAGAAGCCGTTCCGCTAGTTCCTTCGGCTTCATCTTTAATTCTTTCGCGTAGATGAGCGCGACATTCGTCGAGTAGTCGCCATGGGAAAGTTCGGCAGGGTGCGTCAACTCCGCCTCCGATGTCCTCACACCTAGGTCTTTAAGCGCTTGTTGTATCGCCTCTGTAATATCTTTGGTAATCACGTCACCATCTTAACATGCGAGAGTACGTCTTGCTGTACAACCCCTAGCGGGCGCCCCGCGTCAATTTTCACCACGGGGACGTTAGCAAAAAACTCCGTGAGTCCCGCCCGAACACGTGTATGGAATGCAAGTTCGCGCGCTTCAAACTGATCGATCGGCTCCGCCTTCCGTGTGTTCTCTCTCATGCGGTGAAGCCCTTCCTCCGGAGAAACATCGAGCCAAATATACAGGTCTGGGATACACTCCCCAAGTAGAGCTCGGCACTCCCAAAAAAGCTTTTCAAGCGCAGGTGTTTCTTGCCCGCGAATTTGATACGCGAACGTCGAGGAATCAAATCGCTCCGAAATGACATGCGTTCCTCTTTCGAGCGCGGGCTTAATCACATTCTTCACATGATCGAAGCGGCCGGCCCAGACGAGCGTAAAAAGTGCTTCAGCTGACGCGCCGGTAGCTTCAGGAGCAATCATGAGAGCTCTCACTTTCTCGGCAAACGGCGTGCCTCCCGGTTCGCGCGTAAAAAGAAACTGCTCTCGCGGCAGCTGCTCCTTGAGGAACGCCGCCGCGGTGCTCTTGCCTGCCCCCTCGCCTCCCTCAAGCACAATGAATTTGCCTCTCATAGTCACTAATAAATCTCTAATTCAGACGCGAACGATCACGAATCAACATTCGAGAATATTCGTGTTCTTGATTCGAGCATGATTAGAGAGTTAATTTCGTAATATGGCATCTATCTTCCTCGCAATCTCTCGAAAATCTTTCTCCTTTTTGCCGCGGGTCGTCTCGGGCGCGCTTCCGAGCCGAAGACCTGAAGGGTCCATCGGCTTCCGCGTATCGAATGGAATAGTATTCTCATTCACGATGATCCCCGCCGCCTCGAGCTTATCAGCGGCTTCCCTGCCGCTCATTCCCTTGCCGTTCATCCAAGTATCAACTCGAAGGAGGTGTGTCTTAGTACCGCCTTCGACAATGCGCCAGCCCAGACGAGCAAGCTCGTCGGCCAAGGCCCGAGCATTACTCACCACTTGCGCGGCATATCTCTTGAATGCGGGAGTGTCCGCTTCCCGCAAGGCTACCGCCACGGCCGCGATCGCATTGAAGTGCGGGCCGCCCTGAAGGCCAGGGATAATGACCTTGTCGATCTTCTTCCAAAGTTCGCGCGCGTCTACCTTGCTAAAGATCATAGCGGAGCGGGGACCGCGAAGCGTCTTGTGTGTCGTGGTCGTCACGATATCCGCGTATGGAAACGGAGACGGATAGACTCCTCCCGCGACGAGTCCGGCGAAGTGCGACATGTCCACGAGAAGGAGGGCGTCCGCGGCATCAGCTATCTCACGAAACTTCTTGAAGTCCACAATGTGAGCATAGGCAGTATATCCTGAAACGATGAGCTTTGGTTTTTCCGCAATCGCGATCCTTTTGACCTCGTCATAGTCAATAAGCTCGGTAGTCTTGTTCACGGTGTATAAGATCGAACTCCAGAATTTTCCGGTCATGGATACTTTTTGCCCGTGCGTAAGATGCCCGCCATGCGTGAGTTCCATACCCATTATCTTCTCTCCCTGCGGCACGAGTGCGGCGTACACGGCGAAGTTGGCAGGCGAACCGGAGAGCGGCTGCACATTCACACTCCAATTCGATGAAATCGAATTGCCCCGAACACCGATCGAAGGGCTTTTATCGGCAAGTCCGAACAAGTGCAATGCTCTTTCCTGCGCGAGTAATTCCACCTCGTCAACGACGCTCGTCCCGCGATAATACCGCCGCCCCGGATACCCCTCTCCGTATTTGTCGGTGAGTACCGAACCGAGCGCCTCGAGTACGTCTTTTGAAACGTAGTTTTCAGACGCGATAAGATTGATGACTTTTTTCTGGCGTGTTCTTTCAGCGGCGATGAGTTTCTTTATTTGTATGTCAAACATAATACGAATGCTACGGATTAATGCGCGAATGCTGCGAATATACGAATTACGGTGAAGCTACACCATGGTCTTTCTAGAGCCTAGTTTCCTAAATACTGATTGACGTTCGCATTGTAACATGCCACATTCAATAGAAAAGGACCGATGCGTGTAGCCTCGGCCCTGTCGTCTAAAACGCGAAGGAGGATTGGAACCAAATAACCCCTACACGCGAAAGAAACGTGGGATTGCCGGGAACATCCACCGCCTACCTTTGAGGCTCGCGTAGCGGGAGGGAAATTCCAATTTCCTCAGAATTCCTCCATTCGCTTCGCATAAAGATATGGCTGGAATGCGATCCGGATATCCTACAAGAGGACTTTCCAATGCCGGAAAAACTAAGGGTTCTCCATCCCAACAACGCTCTAGGAAGTAATCGAGACCTCCAAGTAGAAACCGGAGCCCAACGCTCATGTACGCATACCTATCCAGCAGTCTCGGAAGCGCAGAAAGTATCATCTGCTCGGGTTTTATCCCGCTCGGAAGCGAAAAGAATTCCAGTTTCTGATCGATAAACAAAGTAGTGAGTGTAGGCTCGGGAAGCTCCGGGGGGAAATGGGGGACGGGATCAAACTTCGTTAACCCTTCAGTGAGAGAGTTGGGAACACGGAACCCTTTGATCGGTACTGCGTGCTCCAATTTGAAGTAATCTGCCATCGTGGGTTTGGATTTCCACTCGGTGTCGCTGTCCATCATATAGTGTTTCTTTCAAAAAGAGCGCAGCGGTGCGCGGCACTCTGCGGGCAGTTAACCACCAAGGGGGGAAAGAGTCAATTGGAGTCGCTTATCCTTTTCCCGCCGGTTTGTTTTCCAAGCTTCGAAAGCCTGCTACCACGAGTTCCGCTTTAATTGGCGGGTGAGGATCGTACCCGGAGAGCAAGACGTGCTCGGGACGAAAGAGAGCGAGATCTTTTACTTCCGGTGCGATTTTGACCTTCGGAAACGGGTGTGGTTCGCGGGCGAGCTGTTCACGCGCCGCGTCAAAATGATTTTCATAAATATGCACATCGCCGAAGGTGTGCACGAACTCCCCCACCTCACGACCAAGAATGTTCGCGACAATGTGACAGAGAAGCGCGTAGCTCGCAATATTGAACGGCACGCCAAGGAAGATGTCCGCGCTCCGCTGGTAGAGTTGAAGCGAAACTTTTTCATTCTTAATATTCATCTGGTACATGTTGTGGCAAATCGGGAAGTGATTTACCTCCTCCTTCTTCGCCATACTGTAGAGATATTCAGGATTCCACGAAGTAACTATCGCATTGTGACACCCCGGGTCGGTGCGAAGTTCCTCGATCGCCCATGCGAGCTGATCTATTCCCCTGCCGTCCTTTGCCGGCCAACGACGCCACATCTCACCGTAAATGTGGGGGAGTTCCCCATGGACATTAGCGAACGCTTCATCATCTTTGATTCGAGCGATGAACGTCTCTTTGGTCATTTCGGGAAACTTCCCCTTTTTGGCATGTTCTGCATAAAAACGGTACGGGTAGTCATCCCAAATATGCACATCGTTTTGAACGAGATACCTGATGTTCGATTGCCCGGAGAGGAACCAATAAAGCTCATGAAGCACTCCTTTCCAATAGACTTTCTTGGTGGTGAGAAGCGGAAACCCTTTCGAGAGGTCAAATCGTATCTGTCTCCCGAATACGCCGAAAGTCGCCTTGCCGTGACCTATGTCAACCTGTCGGTCACCGGTTTCGATGATCTCCTGCATCAGATGTAGGTATTGTTTTTCTGGATGAGTATGCACAGTTTGAGAAATATCGAATCTCGAATATCTAATATCGAAAAATATAGAATATAAAACAAGAAAAGAGCGATCCGGTATTAAATATTTGGTATTTGACGGGCTTTTTCAAAATTCGAAATTTGTGGAATAGTCGTAGACTAGCATTCGATACTCCGTACTTGGCTCTTACTTTTTTCGCTTGCCAAGTACTTTTGGCGGAATGTAGCCAGCCATGTTGTTCTTCGCGTAACGCCCATTTTCTTTGTAATTCTGTTTCGGCGGCGAAGAAAGCGGCGAGAAGGTGAGTTGGGCGATCGCCATCCCCGGGCGGAGGATGATGGGGACGTTGTTCAGATTGCAAAGTTCCAGCGCGACCTGGAGGAAGTGCCCGGGATTAATGAGTGCCGCGCTGTTGTGCACGAGAAGGCCGATGCGCGCGAGCGAACTTTTTCCATTCACTTCAATAAGATAGTGGTCGGAGCCAAAATGATCCTTGGAATAGCCTAAGATGCTCACTCCCGGGTGAAGCACGAACGCCTCTCCATCGGCGACACGCACATCATGGGTCTTTGGGAAGACCTTATTGGCCGGGTCAATGAAGCTCGACGTGTGGGAGTCGTTCACGAGAAAGCGGTTCCCGAGCACGATGTCATAGCTCGCCGGCTGAAGACGCGATTCTTCGAAAGGCTCGAGAATGATAGCTCCGCGTTTCACTTCTTTTTTAATATCAACATCACTTAAAAACATAGTTCAGAAAATTATTCTAATTAGACTAATTGCTCTAATTATTCTAAATAAATCTCGATGTCTAATTCTCAACGAAGATTTTGATATCTCGGGCTTTCCTTAGGTCAATTAGAATAATTAGGTGAATTAGGTCAATTATTTTTACTCTATAGTGAAAGTTTTGTCCGTCCCATAGTACTCCGGCCAGTGTTCGTTGTAAAACTTGAACATTCTCTCGAGTCTCTCTTGCGGGAGCTCTTGGCAGTTAAGTTCACGCATCAACGCCTTTAGCTCTCTTCGCGCGTACTCTGCCTCGCGTTCATCGTCTATCATTTTCTCGAATTCCGCCACATACCCGTACCCCGCATTCTTATCAACCGTAATGTGGATATGCCCCAAATCGAAATGTTCGCGGGCGCGCGACCATTTAGCTTGGTAAGTGAGTCCCGCATCTAACAGCCTTTGATTGAGCTCGTCAAACGAAAGTGCGACTGGTTCCTCAAACTCAACCCGCGAGACACCGTTTGCGCTACTCTCGTCACCAAGCGAGGCTTTCAGGATGAAAAATGAGTTACCGTCCGCCTCTCGCGTGCGTATGGAAACTCCGCTTTTCGTGCGGACAATGATATCCGATAGTTCTCGCTGTTTTTCGAGGGAGAGTAGCGGACTCATAGTGTGCAGGGTTACCCCAAGATCTTGAGGAGTGTTGAAATAAAAGTTTCGTTGCGTGTGAGGAGAAAGCACCTTAAGCGCGGGAAAGAGCTGCACGAGGCGGCGCTTCAGTTCATCGGCTCGCTCTTTGCCTCCCAAAAGACTTTTGATTTCGATTTCATAGTTACGCATAAAGTGATTATACTATAGCGGCGTATGAAGGATAAGGAGACACAATCAAAAATCAGTATCGTGGTGGCACTCACGCGAAGGAATGCCGCGATTGGGAATGGCGGAAACCTTTTGTTTCGCATTTCCGATGACCTCAAGCGATTCAGAGAGATCACGAAAGGGCACCCGGTGATTATGGGCCGGAAAACCTTTGAATCCATCGGGAGGCCCCTTCCCGAGCGAACCAACATCGTCATTACGCGCAATGCTCATTTCAAGACAGATGGCGTGTATATTGCAAAGTCCATTGAAGAGGCGCTTAAAAAAGCAGGGGGGCTTGATTCCGAGATATTTGTTATTGGCGGCGGAGAAATCTACAAGCAAGCGCTTCCCTATACGGACAAACTGTATCTCACTATTGTTGAAAGTGACGCCGAAGGTGATGTGTTTTTCCCTGATTGGCGCAACGAGTTTACGAAGGAAACCTTCCGCGAAGAGCGATTTGACGAGAAAACGGGTTTGAAATATGTGTGGGTCGATCTCGAAAGGACGTGACTCAAGAGATTGACAACACCCATTGATCCTATTATAGTTTTCACAGAAAGCGTTGCCAAAGATCTATACCCTAGCGAAGAAGCAACAACAAAGAGAAAGGTCTCCGAAATGAAGACGCCGAACTTGCACACCTGGTTTCTACCGGGTAAGAGTCCCCTTGCCTGTCTCTCGACCGTTCCTCAGCCAAGCACTGACCCGAACAAACTGCGCTTACTGTTCGTGCATGGGATGTGGCAGACAGGCATCCATTACACACCTTGGCTTACACTTTGCCAAAGAAGCGACATTGAGGCCCATGCTCTACATTTTCGAGGACGCGAGGGAAGTCGTCCTGTCGAAAATATCGGTGCGGTGCCATTACACGAATTTGTGGCCGATCTTCTGGAAGCAATCGCTTGCCTCGCGCCAGTCTCCGTGGTGGGTTCCTCACTTGGAGGACTCATCACTTTGGCGGCTTTGCCCAAAGCAAAAACGGGACAGGTGGAGAGCGCGACCATCCTCTGTAGTTCCCCGCCGCGGGGCATATCACTCCCATTTGCCAGCAAGTGGAGACTCTTAAGATTGAGTTACCTCTCCGCAATGTACGGATCGAAACCTTTTGTGTTGAAGAAAAAGGATCTGTCTTTCCTCGCTTCCGGCCGGGAGCTCGTTGAAGAGGCGCCTCCTTTCGTCCCGGAATCGGGAAGAGCGATTCGGGAACTCGATCAGGGTGAACTCAAATTGCATCCGTGTGGGACCACCTGCCGGATCCGCTTTTTCGCAGGTTGCCATGACAGGGTGGTACCGCCCTCGGTGCAAATGAAAATAGCGGCTCTCTACGGGGCGTCGCCTACAGTACTCCAGACTGGGCACATGGCACACCTCGAGCGAGACACCCACGAAAGCACACTGAGGACAGTCATCGATAGAATCCAAGGGTCTCGCCGCAAGAGGAGACGGACTCGTTTTTCTTCGGAACTTTCGGGAGTCCAAGTCACGGCGTAGTCTTCAGGAACACAACACCGTCTGCTTCCGAGCAGACGGTGTTTTCTGTTGCGTTCGTCTTGAATTCGCGAGTTACTTAATTTCAATACCCATGCTTCGCGCGCTGCCTTCAAGAATCTTCATCGCAGCCTCGACGGTGTTGGCGTTGAGGTCCTTTATTTTCTTTTCAGCGATCTCACGGAGTTTCGCTTTGGCGATGGTGCCGGCCTTTTGCGCCGGAGTCTTTCCCGATCCTTTATCCTTGCCCGCGGCCTTGAGGAGGAGATTGGTCGCTGGCGGAGCTTTGAATACCAAATCAAACGTCCGATCTTCGTAAATAGAAACCACCACCGGAACGAGCTCTCCTTTCATCTGCGCTGTGCCTGCGTTGAAGCGCGTGACAAATTCGCCAATGTTTACCTTTGCCTGACCGAGCGCGGGGCCAATCGGCGGAGCCGGATTAGCGGCGCCACCCATAATGGTGAGTTTTAATTTACGAACGGGTTTCTTTGCCATAGTTTTAATCACCAATAACCAAGATACAATAACCAAACAAAACTCAATAATCAAACTTTTCTTCTTTTTGGTGCTTGGTGATTGATTATTGGTTATTCTTCGAATTAGATTTTCTTCACCTGAAGAAAATCTAATTCGACGGGAGTTTCTCGACCGAACATAGACACGAGTATCTTCACCTTCCCGCGCTCGTCGTCCACTTCCCCGACCTTGCCTTCGAGATCTTTGAACGGACCATCGACGATCACGACCGCATCATCGGTTTCGAGGTCGATGTTATGCGTCACCTTGTCCGACTGCATGCGCTTGAAGAGTTCGTCCACTTCCGATTTGTTGAGCGGCACGGGAAAGACGCCCGATCCGACAAACCCTGTCACCCGAGGAGTGTTGCGCACGACATACCATGAGTCATCGGTGACCACCATATCGACGAGCACGTACCCCGGATAGATCTTTTCTTCCTCCTCCACGCGCTTGTTGCCTTTGATCTTGATTTTCTTTTCAGTGGGAATCACCACGTCAAAAATCTTGTCCTCCATGCCGAGGCTTTCGATGCGTTGCTTAAGGTTGCGCGCAACCGCGTTCTCGTATCCGGCGTAGGTGTGGATCGCGTACCAATTTCTCCCTTCTTGTATTTTTTGCTTGCTCATATAGATCCAATCGCTAATCAAACTCAAATTTCTACTCAAATCATCTCGAATGGGATTCGTGCTATTCGCGTGGGATTAGAGATTATATGACGAGCTTCAGAAGCGCGGAAAAAAGGTAATCGAACACCCCAAGGTATGCCGCGGTAACGAGGGAAATACCAATAACGACCGCGGTATAGATAATCGCTTGTTTCCGAGTCGGCCACGTCACATGCCGAAGTTCCGCTCTTGTTTCTTTGACGTAATCAATGATTTTTGCCATACACGATGCGGTAAGAAAAAAGGCCTCTCGGCCGTTTCTAACAGCATACACTCCTTGCGCAAATTGTCAACGCTAGGCGCGCGGGCTGAAGGAGAGGAGAATGAGGCCAATGAGGGAGAGGGAGACAAACGGCCAGAGAAGACACCAATTGAACATAAGGGCGAGAATCGCTACGAGGGCGCACGCGCTAACGAGAAACCCAAGTTTTCGCGGGTAGAGAAAGCGCGGATGATCAAATCCTCTGCGAGCGTATCTCTTTGCTATAGGCATAGAGGAGAGATAGATACCGCTAAGGAGAAGCGCGGCGAGAACAATGCACGAAAGATGCTCTCGGAGCCATAGAGGAATCCCGCTCAAAACTGCGGCAAGATTATTTCGCGCCACAGTCTCTGTCGCGTTTACGCTTTCGCTCTCTGCGCTATCGCCACTCCTCGCGAGGGCTTTTGCGTAGTCGACACCAATACCGGGAGCCATCTCTTCCGTCCCTGCTGTCTCATCTTGCGCACTCGAGGCGAGAGAGAATCCGTCTTGATCGCCGCTCTCTCGCTCCACCGCCATGGCGCTCCCTGAGCGTTGCGATCGCGTCATGCCTCCCCCTAGAGACGGGGAACCGCTCTGTGCTGAATTTCCCCCTGAAGAAGCGCTGGGTGAAATAGCGCTCGAACCGCCTGTCGAAGAGCCGCTTCCGGTTCTTATGGCAATCGCGCTTCCCGCCGCAACGGTAAACTGCCTCTCAAAGCTTATGGTCGGTGGCGAAGCGCGAGAAACAACACGGTACTTGTAGGCTTCCCCAGGGGTAAGGCCTGTGAGCGTGACGGAGTGATGGAGAATCTTTGTCGCGTTTTCCACCGTGCCTAATGGATAGCCGTAGAAACTTCCCGCAGGTTCTATCGGTTCGACAAGATCAAGCACGTACACTCCGGAAGCCAGCCCGTAAATCACTTGACTTGTGGCATACAGATTTGTGTCCCATTCGATAAGCGCTTCTCCGATATCTGGGTTAGTAACCGTTGCTTCTTCATTGCTAATTTGCAAAGTTACAGAAGGAATTGGTCCACCACCACCTCCGCCCCCTCCGGAAGATCCGGAGCCCGGGATGGTTCCCCCGCTACCGCCGCCTCCACCTCCACTCGTGTCTCCCTCACCCCCCACAGCCGTATCCCCGCAC
>MHRI01000029.1:47163-58678 GCA_001820935.1 Candidatus Taylorbacteria bacterium RIFCSPHIGHO2_01_FULL_51_15
CGGAAAAACCGACGCACAGATCAAAGCCAAGTTTCTTCCCCTGATAAGTATTGTCGCTGGTATCTAAGAAAGTCACCGTGTACGTGTAGGTCTTCGTTTCAAGAGGTGAGAGCGATCCGAGCGCTGTTGGCACCCCGCTTGTGAGAAAGCTTGAGAAGGTATCGCTGAAAAAAGTAGTTGCTCCGTCAGTAATCGTGAGCTTTAGTGTCGAGCCAAAGGCATCATCGTCACTCACATTAATCGCTTCCGTCACCACCTCATGCGCGACCTCATCCGTATTTGATACCTCCACCGTGCCACTTACCGCGTCCTCAGGAAGAAAGTTCTCGGCAACAAAGAGCGGGTCGGGCGTAAAATCAACTAAAAGGATAGCCGCCTCCGCGAAAAGAGGCGCTCCCGCCATAACGGTGAATAGTAGTGAAATGCAGATTCTCCGTATCATACTCCTGACTCGTTAGCTTCTTCTGAAGGCAACGTAAGCGCCGGCAACTCCTCGATCTTCTTCTCTTCGGTGTCCGGGCTCTCTTCGAGAACGGGTATCTCGGGAAGTGGCGCGTCGGACTCGCCCTCACTCTTACTTTCGTTTGCGTCTTCCGCCGGCGGGAGAGACACGTCACTTAGCGTTTCTTCTTCCTTCATGGGAGAGGGTTCCGCGTTCTCTTCCAAGGTTTGCGCCTCTTCCGGTACCGCTGCTTCAGTGTGTTCCTCGAATTGCGCGGGAGCTCCTGAAGCGACCTCTGCTTCCTCTACTATCGGTACCACGACGCTCTCTTTGGTGCTCGTGGCCTCCCTCGTATCGCCCGTATCGTTAACAGGTTCGACTTTTGCTCGATCCTCTGTAGATTCATCGATGCTTGATGAAGACGTATGCGCTTCCTCGCTGCCCAAAAGAGGAAGGGATGTTGCCCTCGTGGGAGAGGTCGAGAGGGCAACCTCATCGTCTTCCCCTTCAACCAAAGAGGGTAGCGAGAGAAGAGAGGGCCACGGCGCCTCATCTGTAGACGTTGCCTCATCGCTAAGACGCGAAGGGAGAGGCGGCCCTACCTCTGGATCATACACGATGACAAGACGCTCCGCGGTGTTCATGTTGCCCGCCTGATCGGTCGCCGTGTACATGAGTGTATATTCACCAAGCTCATCGGTACGCACCTCTCCCTCGATATGATAGCCAAGATTCCCCGTGCTGTTATCAGACACCATCGCTCCAAGGTCAGCATAGGTGGCGCCCTTCTCGACATAGGCGGGATTGTTGCCATTGAGGGTAAGGGTCGGTGGAGTGAGGTCAGCTGTTTCCTCTTCGGGCGAAGATTGAAGGGAGGTGGTAGCTTCGACCGGTTCCTCGGGACGATTCGGGAGCCCTGGCGTCGGGATCGGGTCTACCCACGCGCCGGTGCCGTCCGGAATCCGCGCGTAGGATTTGCCGACGGGCGCGGAGCCTACGTACGACGTCGCATCGGCAAGTGACGCGGATCCTACCCCTCCCCGATAGAGTCGCACCTCATCCCCTCCGCTGTTGTTCAGCCATCCGCTCCCGTACGCTCCGTCCAAGTACACCACCAAAAACCCATTCGCGGGAACGATCGTTTCGCCTCCGTCCCCAGTGTCTCCGTCGTTGTCACTATTAGCCACAGAAATAGTCAGTGGATGGCTATCCAAACTGTCATAGAGGGTCCAGCCGGCGACATCGACAGGCGAGCTTGTGAGGTTGTAGAGCTCCACCCATTCTCCAAGAGGTTTCGGATCGCCATCGTCTCCCGCGGGGTTTGGCAGGTATTCGTTCAGCACCACATCTTTGAAGTCCGCGCCGGCGGCATAGTTTTGAGCAACGTCGCTCGCGGAGAGCGCTTTGTCATAAATGGCGACAAGGTGAAGGTCGCCGAGCCACGTGCGAAGCATGTCAAATTCGTTCGCAAGCCCGAATCGATACGACGGATCCCAGCTCGAGAAAACGCCCGCGTTCGCCCTCGCAGCGACTTCCACCCCATCTATATAGAATCGCTCGGTGGCATCAGCTCCCCTTGTGAGCACCACATGTTGAAGGGTGGTGCTCGCAACATCCGTTGGAGTGAAGAAACTCGTCGGGAAACTCCCGTTGAGGCCTGTGGTGGGGGTGCGAATCCTTCCCGCGTACTTCGTCTCTTCTACTCCGAGCGTGAAGTTTCGAAATCCGATGTCTCTGGAGAGAGTGGCGATACGCGCGGGGCCCGCCTGTGTTGTGTTCGCCGGGTTCACCCACGCCTCGACCGTTATTTCATTCGTCGCCTTGAGACCATCTATGAGCTTCGTACCGGGAACCAGAGAGGAAACGATCGTGGACGCGTCAATCGAGAGGAGGCCGGGCGCGCGACTCACTTTCGTAAGGTCAGGGATCCAAAGATGCAAGGGTGCGCCGACTCCCGAAACATCGAAAACCACCTTCCCCGAAGTCTCCTCGAAGGTATAGAGTGCGAGCATGCCTGGGAGCACCCGGCCCGACGGAGGCGGAATAAGCGAGAGCGTCTCACCAAGACCTTCACCTTCGAAGAGGGCGCAGAGCGCGCGAAGGCTGTTTGGATTTGAGTCTGGGTAGGCGCTGTGCCTCGCGGTAAAGAGATTAACATCATCGGAAATGATGAAATCTTCTGCTACCTTTTCGATCACCTGCTCCTCGGTCGCGTCGACGATGTCGCGAATAGGTGCCGTTACCGCCACCTCCACGCCTGCCGCATTTTTCATGCGAAGTTCCCACTGCTCTTCGGGTTGAACCTGCGTCGGTTTAATGAAATGGTTATCGTAAGAAGCGAGGGTGATGTCATAGGTGCCTGCAGGGAGGAATCCGACAACCGGCCCGTCTGTCGCGTCTGCCTCGGTCGTATCGGAGCGAAGCACATGAGTATTGAAATGTACGATCATCTGCTCTGACCCCTCGTCGAAAGGACATTCATTCGCAAGCTTTGACTCATTACCGACAATAGTATTGCCGATATTCTCAACGTCATGGAAACCGGTGAAGAGGCCTGACATGTTTTCCTGCCAGCCGCTGTACTCGAAATCAAAGTTGCATACATCGCCTCCAAACCCGGGGGTGTAGGGAGTCGTGAGTTTGAACGTCCAATCGTCTCCCGCTGGGCCGAAGGTGGTGGTCGCGGAGATAAAGTTAAGGAGTGTGCCGTTGTAGACTAAGATTCCCTCAAGTGAAGCCTCTAGTGAAAGTGCTTCACAAAACGGGAGTTCCCCAGACGGGTTCGTCGGCTTCACGATGTACCTGAAAGGCGTGCTCGACCCGGGAGTAAGGAGTACATCATCAACCACCTTCACGTTTCGCTCGGCGCTGAACGAGGTGCCGGATACATTATAGAGGGCATCAATTTCAGAGTCGGAAAGCGCGCGATCATACACGCGAAGATCGTCTAAGATGATATCGGCGTGCTCGATCATGCCCGCGTCTTGTCCGGGGCCGTTGTAACCGCCCCCAAGAGTGGTGAAAGTTGCTTCTGGAATCATGTTCCCACCGAAGGTGTGGGCCTTTGAGCTCACGAGAACCCCATTTCTATAGAGCTTCAGTGTCGTGCCATCATAGCTACCGACAAGATGTATCCAGCTCCCCACATCACCATCGCTCGAAGGACCCTCCGTGAAATCTTGTCCACTAAGAGTCCTCGTGCCAAAGGCGTAATGATCGGACTCGGTGTAATCATACGAGAGGTGCAGGACATCGAGCCACGGCATGGTAGTGGAGCCGAAATACTGCCTACAGACGATACATTGCCAGTTTGAGCTCGGGTCTGACTTCTTATAAATCCAAGTGGCGAAGGTGACCTCGGCAACATCGAGTGAGCTTGAGTCGGGAATTCCCACATAGTCATCGATGCCATCGAAAGAGAGTCCGCTTCCAAATTTACCGAGTGTCGTGGTCGCGCCTTGTAGCGCACCATGATTCCCACTCCCCGAAACGTCAGTGGCCGTGCCATCATCGAAAAGATAGTGAGCCACAAGCCCGCTTGAGAGTGAGGGAGGAAGATTGGTCACCGGAACATACGGTGTACCTTCAAGTATGAAATCAAGCTTTGTCGCTTCGAAAAGATTATCATTTGAGCCCTCAATATCGGAAAAACGCGCCGCCGTCGAGCCCACCGCGGAAATGCCGGTGAGGTTGAGGCCGGTGAGTAAGAGGAACGTGATGAATTTAGTGAAAAAGGAATATTCCAAACGCCTAAAAGAGTCGCCGAAAAGGACACGCCTTCGCTTTCGAGGACGAAGGTCGAGTAGCCACAAGCTTGTGATACGCTTCGTGTCCATGGTTATTGTGTTCGTTTCTTTTCTCGAAGTCGCCGCGCCTCTCTCCAGATTTTGACGATTTCATCGCCAATCACCGCGAGCGCGGGAATCCCGATGAGGAGCGCGAAACCGAGGGGTTTCCGAGCGAAGTCAATGAGGTAACCGGCAAACGGCACATCGAGAAGTACCTTGCCGATGACCTCCCCCTGCCGCACTTCTTTTGAATCTTGTTCTTCATTGGCGTCGCCTTTGGTCGCGAAGATAAGCACTCCTCCTTCGGCGCGGCTCGCGACAATGCGGTGCGTCGTCGGCACTTCGGTTTTGGTGTCCTTGCCGAAGGTGATGATGTCGCCCTCGGCGTAACTTGCTTGCGGTTTAATGACGACGAGACTGCCGGTGTGAATGGTTGGCTCCATCGAACCGGACTTCACCACCTTCACCTGGAAGTTCCCGGGGATAGGCAGGAGCGTGGAGGCGAGAAGTCCCGCGAGCACGACGATTGCACCGACAAAGAGCCCGTATCCGATATGGTAAAGAATGGTCATTTGGTAGAATGTTTCTTTTACCTCCTTCGCTCAAGATCCTCACCCTCCCCACAGTGCCCGTAGGCGCTTGCGGAGAGAAGAGAATCTCAAGCGAGAACTAAGTTTCGCGAGATACCTTATGGAGTTGACGTGACGACAAGCTCCATATAGTCGGTGCGAAGATCTTCGCTGGTGACATCGATTGCAACCATGACGTCAATGACTCCCCCACCGCTTACATACGTCTCCACATCCGCGTCAGCAATATGTCGAACCATATAGCGATCACTGCCAGCTGGAATGCTCAAGGATGATCCAAGCTGTACCCAGTTTGCCGCGGTGAACTCATCTAAGCCAGTTTTCAGAACCCAGATGGTGGTATTCGCAGTTGCTTCAGGCTGCCCTTTCCAAAGAGCTTTGATGTCGCTAATAGTGGCCAAAGGTTCAGTCAAGGTGAAGTGGAAGCGTTTTACCATGAAATCCCCCGTGCTCGGATCATCTGATGTCCATCGACTGTTGTTGTCGGTCGAGATGGCGGTGTATTCGGAATCAGTTGGTGAGTTGGCGTCATTCTGGTCTCCCACTGCAGTCCATGGCCAGAGGTCAGAGTCGTGCTCAAGTGCAAGTGGATTCCCACCTGTGCCATCATTGGCCGTCGTCACTCCGACGAAGTTGTAGACCTTGCGCATGTCATCACAAGCGACGAGTCCTTGGAGAACAGTTTGTAGCTCGTCAAAGTCCGCCGCTGCGAAGTAGTGCGCCTCGTCATCCGCGATGTCGGTCTTGAGAAACGTTTCTGTGTCGAGCGTCACTCCAACTCCAACTACGAAGACCTCAATCCCTGCCGCGCGAGCTGCGTCGGCTGCGGCTGCGGCATCAAGAGCGGCTTGACCGGCGGGAGATGATGGCACATTGGGCGCTCCATCGGTAATCACAACGATCGCGTCGGGTGTTGCCGGTCGCTCGTGAGTGTGCGCGTTATCAAGTTCGCCAATTGCGACCGTAATGCCCGCTTCAAGGTCGGTGCTCCCTCCTGCCGCAAGGGCGTTGATTGCAAGGTGCGCCGCCGCTTCATCGTCAGTGAGGTGAAGGTCAAGCGTTCCCGTGCTCGAGAAACTGCTCTGTCCGACATGCACTCCTGCCGCTGAAGGCGCGAGCGCTCCTACGAACGCGTGGGCCGCGGTTTTGAGTGTCGAAAGTTCTCCGGAGTCTATCGAGCCAGAACGATCAAGTACGAGCATGGCGTCAAGGTCGGCATTGCACGAGAGCGTTGGTTCGTTGTCGTCGTTCGTGATGGTGCAGGTTTCTGTTTCGCCATTTCCTACCGCGACAGCACTGCAGTTCTCATAGGTGGTTGTGTAATCGGGATGCACTTCCTCAACGACGCTGTACGTTCCGGGCGCCACCGCGACATCATTCTGCCCATCGGCTTCGAAGGTGGTCGTGGCCATGCCATTTACCCCAAACGAGAAGGTGGTCGTTGCAGTAAGGCCTCCATCATCATTGATGAGTACTTTCTTAACAAAGAGCGTGCCACTTCCGAGTGTGTTCGTGATGGTGCAGGTCACACTCCCGCCATTCGCCACGGGAAGGTCAGTACAGTTGGCACTGCCGTTCACGCTATTGGCGTAGGTGGTCACGTAATCGGGCGAGACGGTTTCAGTCACGTCATACGCGCCGGGTGCGAGAGCGATGCTGTTCGAGCCGTCGTTCTCAAACGGAGTGGCTCCTCCTCCATTTACGGAGAATGAGAAACTCTCTGGCGAGCCGGCGAGTGGACCGCCCGAGATCACCTTTTCCACGATGAGCGTGCCGCTTCCTAGAGTGTTGGTGATCGTGCATGTGTACTCCTCTCCCGCGACCACCGTCACTTCGCCGCTGGCGTTACAGTCAAGACCGAAGGTCGCGTTGTAGTCTCCGCTACCAGTTTCGGTGATAGTGTGAAGGCCGGGTTGTACCGCGATAGGTGTGTTCAAAGGTACCGTGTTTCCATCAATCTTGAATGGACCGAAGCTCTCCGGGTCCGCCCCTTCTACGATCTTCTGAATCGTGATGGTTCCGGTCGGTTGAGGTTCGCACAGGAAGTCGTCATTATGCCGCGCTTGTATGGCGGTAAACGTGATATCCATCGTGAGTCCGTCAGTTTGAGATTTGTTGTCAATCTGCTTTCCGTCGCAGGACCAGCCGGGACCTGCGGGGTCAATCGGGCTTCTCCCTTGGTCGCCTCCGTCTTGCGTAAGTGGGTTAAGCGTCATATCGCCAAAGCACCAAGCTTTGCCGATATAGTGAACCTCGGTTGCGGAGAGTGGGCCGTTCCCGCCCCAGAGGTTACTTCCCGAATCCGCGAGGGTGAACTTGAGGGTCGAGGTCGCGTTGCCAAAGAGATCGAGAATCGGCGCTGGCAGTCCGTCGTCGGTGAAGATCTCTTCCCCGACTTCGAGTACATTGTCGCCGTCGTCAGTCCACCAGATCATTTCCACAAGTCCGCCGAGTTCCCCATCGAGCGTGTCAGTCGGATTTTCAAGCGCGTCTCCGGCTCCAAGCTCCGGTTCGTTCGACGAGATGTCGTCGTCCGAAACGAGCGAGAGCTCCATGCACGCCCACGCGGGATTGGTCCCCACGTGGAGCGAGATGGTGTCCTCTCCCTCATCATCCGGCTTTAAATCCAAGAAGTTGAGGAAGAGGAGTCCCTCGCTAAGATTCTGCGGATCAAGCCAGGTGGTCGAAGTGGAGATCGCTCCGTTGTAGTAACTCTCGTTATCTACCCGAAGGTCGATCGCTCCCGCTTCGAACACATTGCCCCGAGTCACCTCGCTGTCAGAGAGAAATGCCCCTGTCGCTCCCACAGAAACCAGCGCTCCTACAAACGCAATCATTATCGTGCTTAGCAGTATTTTTTTCATGCTAGTAGGTGTTCAGGGTTAGTAGTGAGAGTTATATAGGAAGAAGGGTATTTGTAATTGTGCAAGTGATAGTGTCCCCTGGTGCTAGAGTAACTGTGCCTTGAAGTACTGCGGGGCAATCAACACCTAAGAATGACTCTCCTGTAATTGAAGTGAATCCGTAGCCAGGCACTTCTGCTTCTTCATCAATTTCATGTGCCGCGTTAGCGCTGACCGGATTAGAAGAACCGGAAGTAACGATATTGCCATTTATAGAGAGGTCGAAATCGTCAGGACTTGCCGTACCACCGACAACATTTTTTACTAAGCTAATCGTTGGCTGAATATCATCATTAGTGACGGTGCAACTTGCACTCCCCCCTGCTGGTACATTGACCGTTCCGTTCGCGGCACAGTCACCTCCAAAGGTAGCTTCATAACCAAAGAGTCCGGTTTCGCTCACTGTGTGAGGACCAGAGCTTGTGGTTGTCGCTACACCAGAAGTGATGGACACGCTATCCAGAAAGAGTGGAAAGTTTATGACTTCGGCCTCTCCTCCACTGTCATTATTGACAATTTTAGTCACCGTCAATGTGCCTGTGGTTGGCCCCTCTTGCGGATTACAAAGGAAGGTCGAGTTGTTTCGAGCTTGTACCGCTTCGAAGGTAAGGTCGCCTACGACGCTGTCCGTCTGGCCGATGTTCCCTTCCGCACTGCCATCACAGAGGATGCCGGTGCCGCGGATAAGCGGGCCGTTCGGAATGTTGTTCGGGTTCTGCGGCGTGCCAACTTTTCCAAGACCGTCCTGTGTGAGCGCGGAAGAAGTCGTGAGCGTGCCGTAGCACCACGCCTTGGCGATGTAGAAGGTCGAGCCTCCCGGGATGGGGTTCCCCTCTCCGAGAATGCCGCCGTTGTTGTCGGCAAGCGCGATACCGCCCGCCTCACCCATGCTGCTCAAGGTGCCGTTTAGGAAAATGTTTTCAGTTTCGTCGGTCTCAAGCACGTTGTCGCCATCATCCTCCCAGAACGCGAAGCGAAGCGCGCTGTCGAGGTCTCCATCGGGCGTGCCGTCATTCCCGTCATTATTAGCCCCTGACTCTTCGTCTTCCGGTTCAGTGATGGAGTTATCGAGGTCGGAGGTAATTTCAGCCGAGGCGCAAAGCCACGCATCATTGCTCCCGACATGGAGAGAAATAGTGTCTTCTCCGTAATCACCCGGCTTTACGTCGGTGAAGTTGAAGAACTTCTCGACGGTAAGATCCCGAAGGCTCCACGAGGTCGTGGAGCTCAACGCGAGAACTCCTATTGGGTTTTCATAACCCGGGATCACGTAGTCGATCGCGTAACTCTCATTATCAATCTGGAGATCAATATCACCGGCGGTGAAGGTGTTGCCGGTGGATGTCTCGGAATCGGAGAAGAACGCGCCTGTGGCTCCGGCAACCGCCACTCCCACAAACGCGATCATCGCCAAACTCATTAATATTTTTTTCATTTTTTCTTTAAATTTAAAAACAAAAAAGCTAATAAAATAAAGCAAAAAAACAGCGTTTCCCCCTCTGAAGACTTACATCGACCCGTCCTTCGAGAGAAAAACAATCTTGCATGTCATACGCCGCTTGTCGCACCTACAAACGCGCACAATCTTTGGGATACTCGCTGGAGCGCAAGCAGTGGGACCAATTTTACGCCCCGCACAAGTAAAATCGAAGCGCCAAAAACGAGATCGAAAGGACACCGACCCTCTGTCAATCCTGTCCTTGTTGTCCATGAGCGGATGATTGCGCGAGCTTCTAAAATCAAGTGTCTTTTACGCGTGTTCTTTAGAATTCCTAAAATCGCAAAAATCGTCCAATAAAAAAACGCCAACATGGGGCGTTTGGGGATAAGGAGTGGATAAGTTGTTGATGAGGGTTACTGATTCCCGTCGCACATAATTACGGTCGCAAATATGTGGTAACACTCTCGGAGTATATAGTGAGGGATACTTCCCGATGAAGGAGAAAAAAGAAGGGGGGCGCTCGTCATTGAGCGCCCCCTTATGGGCTGGGTCTGTCGGTTGGGTTTTCCCACCGTCCTTGGCGGGGAAATCGCGAGGGTCGGATCTATGTTGCGGAGAAGCGATCCTCCGCACGCAAGAGGGACCCGACCCCGCTAGAGGCGTCGTTCGCATCAGAGGGGAGAGACGTGTCCCCTATTGTTCATAGCGCCCGGAGTGGATCAGCGAACTCGGGCGAACAGATGAAGCGGCGGCGCACTCAAATCTGCATAAACAATAACATGACGGCACAAAAAGCGCAAGTCCCCACTCCGTAAGTGTCCGCACCCCCCGAAAAGTGCCTATATTCCTCCTTTTTTAAAGTGAACATAGTCGTAGACTAGAGGTGTCCTGAGTCTTCGAGGGACGGAGGATTTTAGAAATCCCTCGGCCTACGGCCACTCCCTTTAGGAAAGGGAGAATTAAGAGGTGGCGTATCTACTATAAAAAGCGGCGTCCGGACCCCCGAACGCCGCCGTTCCAGACCACCAACCGGGTCATACCCAAAAGTGGTCGGGGTTGGTACCTTGCTGGTACAACAGGTGGCGGCCTGTTTCAGAAGGCGTGGATCCAACCCCGGACAAGGAGTGCCCACCCAAAAGGTCCTTCCGGACCCCTTAAAGTGAGCTGGGTGAGCAACTGGAGATATGGTAGGACAGCCACGCATAAAACACAACCCTGTCATGAAAATAAAAAAAAGCGGCACGACCTCCGATAGGACGTGCCACTAACCTGTGTCTCTCCTTGCCTCGAATTCGTGGTAAGTCGCCTTCTTTAGGCGATCAGGGCGTCACATTGCTCGGCCTCGCTGACAAGATAGTTGCGAAGACGCAGTATCGCCAGGCTGTGAACCTGACTTATCCTCGACTCGGTCACTCCGAAGCGATCCGCGATCTCCCAAAGCCGCAGGTCCTTGAAGTAGTAGAGTTCGAGCACCTTGCGCTGCATCTCCGGCATTGTGGCCAAGCGAGCACCCACGAAGCGCGTGATGTCCTTCTGAACCAGCAACTCTCCCGGATCCTTCTGCGTTTCGTCCGTTACAGCTTCGTAGTGCGACGCGCCGTCATCGCAGTCCAAGGAGCGCGCCGAATCTAGACAAACGAATGTCGGGGGCTTGATCCCTTCGAGAAGTTGCTGGTAATCGCTGAGCGACAGTTTCAGCTCCTTCGCCATTTCAACGTCAGTCGGGGTTCTCTTTTTGGTTTGTTCGAGCCCTCGCATCGTGTGCTCAACCTTGCGCACCTTGTCATGTACGGATCGCGGCACCCAGTCCAAGGAGCGCAGTTCATCCAGCACTGCGCCACGGATGCGCACGCGCGCGTAGGTTTCAAACGCGGTGCCGCATGCGGGATTGTAACGGCGGATGGCGCTAAGCAAACCGACAAGGCCGGAACTGTAGAGGTCCTCGCCGCTCACGTGCGAAGGGAGCGTCACCGCGACGCGCCTGACGACAGTTTTCACGAGCGGCAAGTATTGTTCGACGATTTGACCCTCAATGCGGCTGCCGGGTCCCTCCATCGAAGACAGGTAGTTTTCCCACAGTTGGCTCGCGGTGTTCAAAGGTTGGGCTGGTTTGGCTGATCTCTTTGTAGTTTTCATGAGTTTTGAGGATCATTGAGGGTTGAGTTGAGTGTATTGGGCCTTTCTTAGAGACCTATTTTCAATGATCCATTCGGGCTGGATACTAACACAGATATCGGTATTTGGCAATACCTTCTATTGACTAATTATATAAATGACGCCCAAAAAGTCATCTCCAAAAGCTCTTATAGGCCTATCTCGAGGCATTTCTAGACTTGCTACGTATGAAGAAC
>MHRI01000029.1:58689-72754 GCA_001820935.1 Candidatus Taylorbacteria bacterium RIFCSPHIGHO2_01_FULL_51_15
GTAGTCGGGCGGGGTTCTTATTTTTTTACTTTCTCTATCTACTTGCTACTCCGCCATCCGCCGAGCGGCGGAAGTGGCCTGCGAGCTACTTACCCCCATCACTTCACCTCGTAGGTAATCGAGACGTTTGAGATAATCTTGTCTTCCCCTACCGGAATTTCGGGCGGGATACCGCCTGCGTCGCTTGCGCGCACGGACATGGCTTCCGCTTTGCCGTAATAGATCGGGTATCCGCCTCCCTCATTGTAACTGACGATTCGGACGAGCCGGACTCCGAGGGATTTGGAAAGCTTCGCCGCTTCCTTTCGCGCTTCCATGATTGCTTTATCCCTCGCCTCCTTAACGAGTTCGTCGCGCTTGTCAAAATCGAAGGCGAGTCCGGAAATGTCCGTGGCCCCGATCTCCCCGATGCCGGAGAGGAGCTTACCCGCGTCTTCGAGCTTGCGCACCTTGACCGTCACACTTTGCGTCACGACATAAGCGGCGAGTCGCTGTGGCCCCGTCGGATATGGGGGGTAGATAGCGGGCGACATCTTCCCGTCGGTCTCATAGCGAGGATAAATGTTGTAGCCATTTGTTTTGATATCTCTTTCCGCGACTCCATTTTGCTTTAGAAAATCGAGGATGGCATTCGTCGTCTTTGCCGCCTCGTCTTGCGCGGTTTTCACGATAAGGGACTCTTCGGTCACGCTGAACGAAAAGGTCGCGATATCAGGCACGGCGATCACCTCCCCTTTTCCGCTTACCGTAATCACGCTCTGGGCCTGCGGGTAAGAGCCGATAAATCGAAAGGACTTTACTTCACCAACGGCCTTCACGGCGAGAAAGAGCGCGAGTAAGGCCAGCGTAATGACGACACTTTTCTTCACTTTTTGATCTTCAAACATACTGTGGGAATTATTCTATACTATCTAATAAATTCTCAAACAAAGCCGCGACGGTCATCGGCCCCACGCCGCCCGGCACCGGTGAGATAGCACTGACTTTGTCTTTGACTGATTCGAAGGCGACATCTCCTTTTAACATCACCTTTCCAATCTCTTCCTCTAGACGAACGAACCCCTCCTTTCTTACCGCCGTGACACCGACATCAACCACGACCTGTGTCCTATCATCCCTAAAATATGAAGCGTCAATGAGATGGGGGTTCCCGATCGCCACTACAATGACATCACTTGCTCTAGTAATTTCCTTCGTGTTTGGAGTATCGCGGTGGCACACTGTCACTTTGGCGCCCCTTTTTTGCAGAAGCTCCGCGGTTGGCGCCCCGACAAGCGCGGATCGCCCGAGCACGGCCACCTTCTTACCGCGAACCAGAATGCCGTAAAACGCGAGAAGCTCCGCGATCCCGCGCGCCGTCGCCGGGATGTGCGCGCTCGCTTCGCCAAGCCCGTCAACATCTTTTCGCGGGAGAATCGCGTTCTGAATGCGCGTCTTATCAAGCGCGGGAGGGAGAGGAAGCTGTACGATGATGCCGTGTACCGAGGCATCCGCGTTCAAACGCGCGATCTTAGAGAGAAGGACTTCAGTAGACACGTTTTCCTCAAATTGCTCGTGAAGCACAGAAGCGCCGATTGATTCACCAAACTTCTTTTTGCGAGCGATATACGCGTTTGATTCCTCTCTCCTTCCAACTTGAATAATGGCAAGAGTGGGTTTCTGCATCATGCCTGCAATGCGACTTTTTAGTGCGGCCTGTATCGCAGCCTGCGCTTTAGCTCCATCTAGAATAATGGGTGGCGTCACCGCATCACTATACCTTACCTAAGAAGACTTGTTCAAGAATACCGCTTGAGAGGAGCTCGCTTGGCTTCCCACCGGCTACGACACTTCCTTTGTCGAGTACGTACGCGCGGTTAGCTATCTCAAGAAGTGAGTGAAGGTTGTGCTCCACCACCACAATCGCGATTTTGTGTCGCAGATTGATCTCTTTGATTTTCGCGAAGACCTCCTTCACCACCTTGGGCGCGAGGCCAAGCGAAGGCTCGTCGAGAAGGAGCACGCTCGGTCGAGTCACGAGGGCACGAGCAATCGCGAGCATCTGTTGTTGTCCTCCGGAGAGTGTGCCTGACTTTGCTTTTAGTTTTGGCTTAAGTGCAGGGAAAAGCTCAAGCACTTCATGGATACGCTCTTCCAAGAGCTTTTTACTCCGGACAATAAACCCACCGACTTCGAGATTTTCGCGAACCGATAGGTGTCGAAAAACACGCCGTCCTTGCGGGACAAATGCAATACCCTCCTCCACCATTTCATGAGGCACGGGGTGTATTGATTTCTCATGCCAGAGTATTTTCCCCTCCGAAAGATTCGCCAGCCCGAACATGGTCTTGAGAATCGTTGACTTCCCCGCGCCGTTCGGCCCCATGAGCGCGACAATCTCACCTTCATCGAGCACAACGCTCGCGCCACTAAGCGCCTTCACGCCGCCGTAGTGCACGTGTGCGTTTTCGATTCGCAATAAGACCTCTCGAATCATGAATGACGAATTATGAATAGTCTTCGATTTTCGAATAAGCCAGTTTAGGAAATTCTTTAGTTCTAGTGTAAATCATTAGAGCGAGTTTGTACGCTTCTTTCCACGCGTTTAGATCAGTAAAAGTCTTAATCTTTGCATCTGGCCCCGTTCGTAACTCGTAATTCATAATTCGTTATTCGCTTCTATTCTCCTAAATAAGCCTCTATCACTTCCCTTTTTGCTAACACCTCATTTGGCACGCCTTGCGCAAGGAGTTCCCCTGCATCAAGCACAACGACCTCATCGGAAAGTTCTCGAATAAGCTCCATGTTATGCTCTACGAGAATTTGCGTCCTCCCTTCCGCGCGAAGTTCCTTCATCACCGATACTACCACCTTCCGCATTTCAGGAAAGAGGCCGGCGAAAGGTTCGTCGAAGAAAATGATGTCGGCGGCTCGTCCTGTCCGGGCCGACCGGGTCATGGCGAGCACTCGGGCAATTTCCAAAAGTTTGCGTTGTCCATAAGAAAGATTTATTGCAAGCGAATGTCGCTTCTCCCAAAGTCCCATCTTCTTCAGTACCTCCTCAGCTTGTGCTAAGTGCAGTGTGCCGTGCGTCTCAAAGAGCGATGCAAACACGCCTCGCTCCGTGAGCACCACGAGTATGTTGTCGAGAACGGAGAGCTGTTCGAAGAGCCTGACATCTTGGAACGTGCGCGTGAGCCCGAAGCCCGCCACCTCGTGCGACTTTACTCTAGTAAAGTGGAGCGAGTGCGCGATGATCACCTCTCCCGCATCGAGGGGAACAAGTCCGGTGAGAAGATTGATGAGCGTGCTCTTCCCCGAGCCATTGGGTCCAATGATGCTTGTAATTTTTCCTTTCTCGAATGAGACCGAAAGGTGGTCAACGGCCTTCACACCGTCAAAATGTTTGAAGAGATGTTTTGTTTGAAGAATGGTCGAGGTCATGGCTGAAAATTGTCTCGCTTTGCGAGATCTGGCAGAGCCAGAGAAATTGATAATTGAAAACTACTTTTCTAGAGTTTGTACTCCCCCACTAACCCTTGAGGTCTGTAAAGCATCAATACTATCAGCATCACCCCATACACCACTTGCCGCATCTGGGCGGCGATATCTGAGGGAAAGCCGACAAAACGCAAGAACTCTGGGAGAAGCACGAGCGCGAGCGCGCCGATGAGTGCGCCGCGATTTGACGCAAGTCCCCCGAGGATAACGACCGAGAGAAGAAAGATGGATTCATTGATGGTGAAGGTAGACGGATCAATGAAGGTGATGTAGGACGCGAAGAGCGCGCCGGCAATTGAGGCAAGTCCCGCGCCGATGACAAAAACCGCAAGCTTGTAGTGGAGTGTGCGATAGCCAAAGACCTGGAGTGCCTCTTCATCTTCACGAATCGCCTTGAGTGCCCTCCCAAATGAAGATTTCTCTATAAACTGGCACAGGAAATATACAAGCGCGACAAAGATAACCGACAGCACCAAAAAAGAAACATTGGATGAGAATTCATAATTCCAAATTCCAAATTCCAAATTCGGTCTTCCGATGCCGGGGATTCCGAGGGGACCTCGCGTGAGCTCCTGAACATTCAGAAACACGCTCCAGACAATAACGTTGAAACCAACCGAGCCGAGTGCAACGAAATCTCCACGAAATTTTGAGAGCACCGTGCCGACAAAGAGGCTGATGATCGCCGCGACCAGAACTCCACAGAGCGCGGCAAGGAAGAAATTCAGGTCATAGACAGTCGTGAGAATCGCACTCGTGTAGGCACCCAGGCCGAAGAACGCGGCGTGAGTGACCGAAATGATCCCTGCATAGCCAAGGACGAGATTCAGCGACAGCGCTAAGATGCTGTAGATGCCAACCAATACTGCCAGGTGAGTTAGGTATTCCATAAGAGAATAAACTAGCCAAAACACAGGACACAAAAAACCAAACAATCGAGACAAATGGTCCTATGGAGTGTATGTGCTCGATTTCGTTTTGTGCTGTTTGATATCATTGTACTGTCTTCGTTTGGCCTTTTGTGTACTGTGGTTTGATATGTTTGTTTGGATACTGGATATTGTGTTTTGTATTTTCATCTTCTCATCTTGGAAACAGTCCTCTCGGTCTCCACACAAGAAAGATAATCAGCAGTCCAAACGCGATGGCCATTTTCCACTCCCCCGAGATCTTCCAGATGCCGAAGTTTTCCGCAAATGCGAGGAGGTAGGCTCCCACAAGGCCGCCGTACAGATTGCCGATCCCGCCGACGATCGCCGCAACCACCGCGGCAAGGAGCCAAGAGAGCCCCATAATCGGTTCAATGCCCGTATCAAACCCGATGAGAATGCCCGCGAGGCCGCCGATCATGCCGGAGATAAAGAAAACCTCTCCCATGACACGCTCGGTGTTGATCCCGACTATTTTCGCAACCTCTTCATCGTCGCTTATGGCGGTGATGGCCTTGCCGAAAAGAGTTCCTTTGAGAAGAAACGCGAGAAGCACAGAGAGTATGAGCACGGTGCAAAAAATGGAGAGCTGGACTGCGGTAAAGGTCCCGCCGAGAAGTTCGAAGACTCTGTTCGCCTGGATGAGGCCCGAAAGTGTTTGAAATTGACTCGTGAAAAGGATCGCGACGAGCGCCTGGAGCGCGGTGAGCACGCCAAGTGAAGCGATGAGTAGCACCGTGCCCGAGGCCTTGCGTGCGCGGAGCGGTTTGTAGATAAAGCGGTAGGCGAGAAAACTGACAAGACCCGAACAAAAGAGGCCAAGGAAAATGCCGAAGTACAGTGGAAGCCCGAGCGTTTTGCAAAGGTAAAAAACACTGTAGCCCCCGATCGCGGTCTCTACCCCGAAGCCGATGTCAATAAACTTCGCGGTGCTGTAAGTGAGGTTAAACCCGAGCGTGAGGATCGCGTAGATAGATCCGGCGATGAGGGAGTTAGCGATAAGTTGGGGGACGATATCCATAGACATCTAATCTCTGATAGAACTCTAATGTTTCTCTCGAATTACTCGAATAAAGAATTCGCGGTATCCGAGTCTTAATTCGCGTCCGATTAGCGAGCGTTCAACACAAAAACTGTAGCATCAGAAATTACCGAACACAAACCCGCCCCGACTGCAGTCGGGGCGGATTTCTAAAATAAATATAGTCTCTTACTTCATCACCTCAGCTTTCCCATCTTTTACAATTTTAAGCGTATGTCCCCCAATCCGATCTCCGTCAGCACCAATAGTAGTCTTCCCGGATGCTCCCTCCCAGTCCTTTACTGTACGAGACCATACCGCAAACTTTTCGCCATTATTCCCAACTGCTTCAATGCCTGTCTTGATGAGATAGACCGCGTCATATTCGGTCGGTCCATATGAGGAAGCATACAGAAGGTCTACCCCATATTTGGTTTTGTACTCTGCAAGAAGTTTTGTGAATTTTGGATTGTTTGGGTCTGCTGTAAATTCTGCAGTGAGCGCGCCTTCCATTAAGTCTTTGTACGTAGCAAGCGTCTCCGGGGCTCCTCCGACAACATCGTTGAACATCAATACCGGCTTCCACTTCAGATCCTGCATCTGCTTGAACACTCTTTCTGCTACGGGCAGTGTTTGTGGGTCAAGGAAAAATGCGTCGGCATTCGCTGTCTTCAACTTTGAAAGAACCGATCGGAAATCAATGGTATTGCTTGGAACCTCTTCCTTAATGATAGTTCCACCAAGTTCGGTGAAGCGAGCCGAGAAAGCCTTGAATACGCCGAGAGCATAGTCAGTTTGCTCCTGCAGGAAAGCGACTTTCTTCCAGCCTTTCGCAACCGCTGCTTCAGCTAAAACCTTTCCTTGAGATGCATCTGAAGGATAGTTTCTGAAAAAGTAGGGACTGATGCCGGTGAGGTCGGGACTACTTGAACCCGGAGAAAAGAGCGCCACTTTTGCTGCCGCGGCTACTGGCGTCGCTGCAATAGATTCGCTGCTGCAGAAACCGCCAAGTATAATCTGTACTTTATCTATGTTGATGAGCTTTTGAGCTGCGCTTGTTGCGTCTTTGCCGTTACACTTACTGTCTTCAATGATGAGTTCGAGCGGTTGTCCACTCACACCCCCTGCCGTATTGATTTCCTCTGTGGCCAACAGATATACATTTCGGGCTGGCTCGCCGTAAGGCGCTCCGTCACCGGTAAGCGGCAACATAACACCGACCTTAATCGGCTCTTTGGACGCTTCCTTCTCTTCCCCGCCCTTCTTGCCGTAGATAATGAGCCCGCCGACGATGAGAATAAGCACCACGAGCCAAAGGACCGTTTTTATGAGGGAGGTTCCGCTTCCCTGCGCTTCTGGTTCCATACATATGGAGTCTATCTTATGTGACCGCGCTTCGCGGCCAATTTCGACAAACGTTTGTGGAAGATTTCGCACACGATTTCTCGCGCGCCGGCGAAAAACGCCTTGAAATCTCAAGCTAAAAATTGATAAAAGTAATCAAAAAATATTTCTTTCCCCATAGTAATACCTCGCAGAAAAAAAGCAACTCTTTGCCGTATGTCCGACAGAGCGACGAGACGGCTCTACTTCGCCCTAGCTTTCGGCAAAAAATGTGTTAGTATGGCGCTCCAAAAGTTATGCGATCCTACCTTACAAAACCATACCTCATCGGCGGCGTTATCATTCTAGTGCTTATCGCTCTGTACGCCTCGACGCTCTCTCCTCTCGCCCCTCGCAGAGAGGTGGGGACTGCATCACGCGGTAAGATCGTGGAAGAAGTATTCATGACCGGTATTGTGCGGGCGGCAGAGCAGGTGTCGCTCTCATTTGAGCGGGGCGGTTCGCTTCGATCACTTCTCTTTCCAGTTGGCACCTTGGTGGAGCGCGGCACGATCATCGCGACACTCGAGAACGATTCAGAACAGGCGGCAGTCGCGGAAAGTAAGGCTCTCGTCGCGATCGCGAAAACGAACTTGGAAAAAATTAATGAGGGGACGCGAGCTGAAGAAATCCGACTGAAAGAAGCGGAAGCGCGTAAAGCTGAAGTCTCCCTGGAAAACAGTAAGCGTAAAACGTTCTCAGTCCTCGCTGACGCGTATGGCGCCGCGGAGGAATCCTTGAGTCGGTACGCGAACCCTCTCTTTCTGGATGATGACACGGCCGCGCCTCGTCTTACCTATGGTGCGGGCACGCAAGAAGCGTATGACGCGGAAGCGAAACGACAGAGCGCTGGTGCGAGCGTGAAGACTATACAGAAAATACTGCAAACTGAATCAGAATCCGGAGGAGCTCTCACCGAAACGGTCAAGAACTTGCGCGTGGTGCAAGATCTCTTTATCACGCTCGGGCTCACACTTCGAGAGGGTACCGCGCTCGATTCGGCCACGCTTGCCGATTACCGCTCTCGCGTCACCTCCGCGAGAAGCGCCCTTGCCTCGGCTATTTCGTCGGTGCAGACACAAGAGAGCGCGCTCAAAGATGGAGCGGCTGAACTCGAACGGGTGACCCGCGCGCTTGAGCTTGCGCGCGCCAAGGCGACACGCGAGACAGTTGCTGGAGCAGAGCATGAGCTCGCGCAGGCAGAGGCCAAACTTCAAGGAATAATCGCCTCGCTTGAGAAGACACTCCTTCGTGCTCCATTTAGAGGACAAATTTCTTCCACGCATGCGGATGTCGGCGAGACGGTACAAGGAGGAGAGGTGATCATGGAGTTTTTGGGTACAGGCGGATTCATCCTTGAAGCAAACGTTCCGGAGGCCGATATCGCGAAGATAGAAAAAGGCGCCCCGGCTGAAGTCACGCTCGATGCGTATGGTGAAGAAGTGATTTTCCACGCGCGCGTGACGCTCATCGAACCTGCCTCGAGAGAAATAGAGGGGGTGCCGACCTACAAAACAACATTGGTATTCGAGAAGCGGGATGCGGCTCTCTCTCCGCAAATAGAGCTTCGCTCTGGGCTGACTGCAAACATTACAATGAAGAAAGTCTTAAAGGAGAACGCGCTCCTCATCCCCTCGCGCGCCCTCTCTACCGAAGGTGAAGGACTATTTGTCACTAAAATACTTCAAAGTGGCGCTACCGAAAAGGTGCTCGTCGAAACGGGAAACCGGAGCGGCAATCGAGAAATCGAAATTCTCAAAGGATTGCAAGAAGGAGATAGAATCTTGATTCCAGCAGTGGAATAAACGTCATCCAGATTCAGAGCACAAATCACAGTAACCAAAAATCCAAACAGAAGATGAGTTTGTGTTTTGAGTAGTCTGAGCTTTGTTTGGGTACTGGATTCTTGTGTTTTGGTAAATTTTCTAAGATTCGTGTTCGGTGTTTCCTAAAATATGAGTCTGATCGAAACCAAACATCTCTCTAAAACCTATGTCGAGAACGGGGTCGAAACCGCGGCGCTTCGAAATGTTTCAATCACCATTTCCGAAGGAGAATTTCTGGCCATCATGGGACCCTCGGGCTCGGGTAAGAGCACCCTCCTCCATATCCTCGGTTTTCTCGATCGCGAGTCGGGGGGAGAGTATCGTTTTCAAGGCGAGACGTTCTCAAATCTTCCTGACGATACACTCGCGGAAATACGAAACAAAAAGCTGGGCTTCATATTTCAGTCGTTTAACCTACTGCCCCACTTTTCGGTGCTTCACAACGTGTGCCTTCCTCTTAGCTATTCCCGCGTGCCGGAAAGCGAGTGGGAAACGCGAGGAAAGCGGGCGATCGAGTCGGTACAACTCTCGCATCGAACAAACTACCCTTCGGTGAAGCTCTCTGGTGGGGAGAAACAGCGCGTCGCTATCGCGCGGGCGCTTGTGAACGAGCCCTCGGTCATTCTTGCGGACGAGCCGACAGGCAATCTTGATTCCAAATCCGGCCAGTCCATCATGGAGATTCTTGAGCGGCTCAATAAGGAGGGTCACACCATTATTCTCATCACACATGAGACGTACACGGCGGAGCACGCGGGCCGTATCATACGACTGAAAGACGGAGAGGTTGAATCGGATGTACGGGTCGAGAGGAGGAGAAGCACCGCGGAAGGATTCGTGAAATAGGAAAACAAAGCACAGTATCCAAAAACCAAACAACATTACAAATCACAGTAACCAAAAATCCAAACAGAAGATGAGTTTGTGTTTTGAGTAGTCTGGAGTTTTGTTTGGATACTGGATTTCTTGTGTTTTGGGTAATTTCAACAACATGACACTAACACATTCTCTCAAAACTGCTCTTGGAGGATTGCACGGAAATAAGTCTCGCTCTGCCCTCACGATTTTGGGTATCGTGATTGGCATTACCGCCATCATGCTCGTGCTCTCGCTTGGCGCCGGCGCGCAAGATCTCGTGCTTGATCAGGTACAGGGGATGGGCTCAAAGACCATCATTGCGATTCCCGGGCGTGAACCGAGCGGACCGTCGGACTTTGCGAATGTGTTCCTCGATTCTCTGAAAGAACGCGACCTTCAGAGTCTCGAGAATAAGGCCAACGTCCCATACGCGGAAGATGTGATGCCGATCGTCTTTGGGACCGTGAGAATGACGTACCAAAACGAGACATACCAAGCCACCGTCTTGGGTGGCGGAAGTGGGGAAAAGAACGATGTGATGGGAGAAATCTTTGATATTTATCCTGATAGAGGCTCTTTTTTCAGCGCGGCAGACGTACAATCGAAGGCCCCCGTTGCAGTCATCGGTAGTAAAGTGCGAGAGCATCTCTTTCTCAATATCGATCCACTTGGCAAGAAAATCCGCATTAATGATAAGACATTTCAGGTTATCGGCGTCCTCGGTAAAAAAGGGCAGGTTTCCTTTTTCAACTTCGATGATATGGTGCTTGTTCCCTACACGACCGCGGGACAGTACCTCCTCGGGCGAAAATACTTCGATCGCATCGTGGTCTCCGCCACCTCCGAAGATCGGATACGCGAGACGGTTCGGGACATTGAGGAGACTTTACGAAACAACCACAATATTACCGATCCGGAGAAAGATGATTTCTTTGTCGAGACGCAGGCGGACCTCGCGGAACGCGTCAAAATGATCACCACCGCGCTCACCCTTTTCCTCTCCGGAGTAGCCGGTATCTCTCTTTTTGTGGGCGGAGTCGGCATTATGAACATCATGCTTGTCTCGGTCACCGAGAGGACAAGAGAGATTGGGCTCCGCAAGGCGCTCGGAGCGACGAGTAAAGATATTTTGACACAGTTTCTGTTTGAAGCAGTGATCCTGACCCTCCTTGGTGGTGCGATCGGCATCGTGCTTGGTTCAGGCCTTTCATTTGCGATCTCCTTCGCTATTTCAAAGTTCGCGCTAAATACCTGGAGCTTCAGCTTCCCTTACCTCGGAGCAGTGCTTGGTCTTTTTGTCTCTGGCGTGGTCGGCCTCGTGTTTGGACTCTACCCCGCCCGCACCGCTTCCCGAAAAACCCCGATCGACGCTCTTCGATATGAGTAAACAAAATGTGGACGGAAACAACCTGTTTCCGTCCATCTTTCAGTCCCACGAAAGCGGCTTACTCGCGCCGAGCGCTGTTCGATGAATGTAGTAGAGGTCATCGAATGTCCTCCCTTGTGGACAACGGAGCGCCATTTCCTTCAATGAGCAGATGCGAGCGCGGAGCGTTTTTCGTGAGCGTTTCTTTGTGTGGTTGGCCATAGGTAGGCCTCCTTTCTTTATTGTCTATGATTATACCTCACACGAGGGAGGGCGTCAATGATTTATCCACACAAATGACTTCGGTTTCTCACATAAGCGCGGCTCCTCGGTGCTATACTATAGAAACGTTACTAGTAGCCATATTTTTATGAAGCAACGGACGTTCAATCAGGCCGCGGGAACCATCTTTCTCGTTTTAGGACTCTTGCATCTTTGTCGAATTCTTCAGGGCTGGGAGGCCGTCATCAACGGATGGAAGGCGCCTATGAGTCTCTCCTATGCCGTCGTGATAGTGGCCGGGTATCTTTCCTACCACGCTTTCTCTCTCGCCAAGCGCGATCATTAGGCATATAACGCCTTTTGCCTTCGCAAGAGTCAGACTCTCTCTGCCGAGAGTCTGACTCTTGCAGGAAGATCAGAGCGAAAACTCGGTGCCTTCGACGGCAGGTCGGAAGTCAATGCCTGCTTCCGCGAGTACCGCCTGCGGGACTCCATGGAATGGCCCGAGGATTTTGAGCATGCCGTCGTGGACGGGAAAGCAGACCTTTGGCTTCACCAGTTTTGCATACTCAACCGCTTCCGAGATTTTCATCCATGGGCCAGCAACCGGCAGTGCTAGAATCTCGACTGGTTTTTGTGGATCAAAAAACGCATCACCCGGATAGAAGAATCTGTTCGCGAAAAAATATCCGGTGTTTTGCACCTGTCCGAACTCCTTGTAAATTACCGCGTGCTTCTCTCCGTGTCCCTCCACACGCACTCCGGAAAAATCTCTTACACCACCGTGCTCAAGCAGTTCACGCGGGATTCCCTTCTCGTCCAAGATTCTGCCGACGGCCTTATTCGTGATGATTCGCGCATCTTTGTTATTCGCGAGGACTTTTATTAGCGACTCCACGTGCAGATGATCCTGATGTTCGTGGGTAATGAAAATGTAGTCAATATGTGTCGCTTCATTTTGCAACGTGGAATACGCGCCCGGATCAGTCATGATCCGAGTGCCATTCTCTTCCACAACCAAACAACAATGTCCTAATTTGGTGATACGCATGTTATTTTTCCTGCACCGTATGCGTAATGAGTGTGAGCGGGTAGCGCGTGCCCGCAATATAGTCGCGGATTTCAGCTTTGATATCCGTATCTCGAAGCATCGTGCTGTCCATGGCGTACACTTCTTCGGAGGAAAACCATTTTGTTTCAGCTATTTCATCGGTGGAAAATGTGTTCGGCGTCCCAGTGACGTTTCCAGTAAAAATAAGCTTTAACGCGTGGCGTGTCTCCATTGGAGCAGATAAAACTCGTTCATGTCTTTTAACGAGCGAGTAGAGTCCGAGAAGGTGCGTCGGCGTGAACAGAAGGCCGGTCTCTTCTTTGACCTCTCGCGCAACCGCGGCAACGGGGTCCTCCCCGACATCGATCCATCCGGCAGGCTGACTCCATTTGCCATGGGAAGAGTGCCCGGGATGGTGCTCTTTTACAAGCAAAAACTTGCCATCCCGCTCAATAATCGCGCCGACGACGCCAAACACCTGGGTAAAAACTCGCTCTGCCATACGTAAGATGAAGGATTAATCGAGCGATTTAAGAAATTCTTTGAACTCTTTCTTAGTCTCCGGATGCTCCAAACCTAAACGCACCGTCGCCTTGAGGAATCCGATCTTCGACCCGCAGTCGAGCCACTCCCCTTCAAGTTCCACGCCATAGACTTCGCTTTTCCGAGCTACGGCATCGAGCGCGTGCGCGAGCCGGAGTTCTTCTCCTTCTTTCGGACGCACCGCCCGAAGCGCCGTAAGAATTTCAGGGGTGATAATGTATTTCCCCACTAAGGCGAGATTCGACGGCGCTTTTCCGAGAGCGGGTTTCTCCACAATCTCTCCCACTCGAAAGACATGTCCGTCGACATTGCTCGCTTTCACCATTCCCTTCGAAGATGCGACGGCAGGCGAGACTTTGGCGAGCGCGACTATTGGTGTCCCATACGTTTCGTACGCGCTCATGAGCTGCTTTAGCGCTGGCGTCTTCCCTAAAATCAAATCGTCTCCAAACAGCACCGCGACCGGCTCGTTTTCCATGAGATGACCGGCGGTGAGAAGCGCGTCACCGTCGCCTTTCGGGTACTTTTGGCGAATGTACGCGAAACGGGCCAAATTGGAGATACTTCGGACGAGGTCGGCTGATTCCCGTTTACCCTGCTCTTCAAGCGTGCGTTCGAGGCCGGGAGCGACGTCAAAATGATCTTCGATCGTTCGCTTCTCTCGACCGGTCACGAAGATAATGTCAGTGATGCCCGAGGCAACGGCTTCTTCCACAAGGTATTGCACCGCCGGTTTGTCCACGATGGGTAGCATCTCCTTGGGTTGGGCTTTGGTTGCCGGCAAAAAGCGGGTGCCGAGGCCCGCTACCGGAATGATGGCTTTGGTTATTTTTCTCATGGTCACACTATGATACTACGAATAATCCGTTTGGTGTGCTCGGGATTTTCGACGGCAATAATATCTACGCCGGTTGCGATAACCGGGTTGTCGTTGCCGCCTGGACCTAGGTCATCGCCGACAAATACCATCTGTGAACGCGGGATATCGAGATATTTCTCCATCTGCATAATGCCGTATGCTTTGTCTATTCCCCTCCGCGTCACATCGATTGAGCTCGTGCCTCCGGTTCGAATCTCAAATTCTGGGATCAATTTCTTGAGGACTGCGATCATGGCAATCCTCTTTTTCCGATCAGGATCCCATGCCGACTTAAGTGGAAGTGGCGCACTGGATCCATAGGCTCCGAAAGTGATTTGTGTGCCTCGGTCTTCGATAAGCTCGCCGTAGACGGTTTCGGGTATCTTGAAGCCCACCGTTGCAAACATGCGCTCGAATGCCTCTAAAATTCGCTTCTTTTCTTCCGCCGAAAGGGTCTCTGCATAGACGTTTTGCCATTCGCCGTCTACCCAGCGGTAGAAAGCCGTGCCGCAGGTTGGGAACAAAAA
>MHRI01000030.1:0-102968 GCA_001820935.1 Candidatus Taylorbacteria bacterium RIFCSPHIGHO2_01_FULL_51_15
CCAAATCGGCTCTAACAACTTTTTTGGGTCGGATAAGCTATATTGGGTTTCGGAAGTAAAAAGAAACATCAAACTTCCTTCTCCTCGCGGGTCGCCGCCCTTTCCAGCGTTCCGTAAACTATCGCTCCGTCCATCGGACGGGGCGAGAGTGAGGACGCGGAAACGGGCAAGGCGAAGTTTTTCTTTCAACCTGTCGTCGCTACGCCACGACCAATATGTTTTCAACTTATTTACAAACCTTTCCGTTGTCATCGTGCCTCGGTCGGCTTCCACGAAAAAGTTGATAACATCTCCTTTTTCTTCAAGCGTGAAAAATGCGTCCGGCACTAATGAGGGATTATCGCCGTGAACCGAATGTAAAAGATTTTTAAAATCTTGTCCTTGAAACCAATGAACGACTTTTGCTCCGCTTTGCTTCGTCGCGAGCGAGAGGCAGACACGGAATTGGGAAATCATCAACGAGTGAGCAATCAGAGGAAGCGTGCGTTCAGATTCGGCGATGCGGCGATAAATCCCTTCGCGCTCCTCCGCGTTTTTGGAGAGAAACTCCGCTCCTGTGCGGCCGAGTGAGTAAACGATATGAGTGGAAGGCAGATGAGCGGTGGTCTGGCTCACGGGGCGGTCAAGATAACCGTGTTGGAAAAGACGGGTCAACCGCTCTTGGAGGTTGCGCTTGCTTCCCTCGTGAAGCGCGAGAATCTGCTCGGAGTTAAGAAAACGAAACTCGGCCACATCGCGGAGGAGGGCGATGTCGCGGGGTTGTAAAACGAGGGGGTCGGCCACCCCAGAGCGTTGAAATGGCTTTAAGCGTGGTTTTGACATACAAGCGTTATATTGTCATTATACGCCTACCGACCCCCGTAAACGAGGCCTTCATCGTTCCGTCCTTCCTTTTTCCCGTCTTAAATTACCCCCCACGACGAGCAAAAAGAAACAGCAGGACGGAACGAGAAGGCCGAGCCACCAAACGCGAACCCCGCGACATTCGCGGAGCGACGCCAGCAGGCGGAGCGGAGCGACCCTCTTTCCGTAGTGAAGTCGGACTTCGCTTTTGCGAGGAGTAAGGGGCAAAATCTCCCGTGTTTGCGAGAGATATTGTCTTTCTTACCCCTTCATCCGGTAGTAGAGCCGATGAAGGGGCGGATGAAGGGGTAATCAGGTCTGATTTCTGCTAAAATAGGTTCGTACAGAGTTGTAGTCATTCACCATGAGCAACTGGAAAGAATTTTTTAAGGGTAAACGAGTAACTCTCATGGGACTCGGTCTTTTGGGCCGTGGCGCGGGAGATGCGGTTTTCCTCGCCGAGCATGGGGCGGAACTTATTGTTACGGATATTCGTGATGCAGAAATACTTGCGTCTTCTTTGGCAAAACTGAAAAAATATAAAAATATACAATACGTCCTAGGAGAACACCGGCTGGAAGATTTCAGGAATAGAGATTTTATACTGAAGGCGGCCGGCATTCCTCTCGATTCTCCATTCATAGCAGAAGCAGAGAAAAACAGAATACCGATTGAAATGGACGCCTCGCTTTTTGCGAAATTGATGCCAGAGGGAGTTACGCTTGTCGGCGTTACCGGCACCCGCGGCAAATCAACGACGACGGCGCTCATCTTCGATATTCTCTCCCTGGCTAAAAGCTATAAGCTAAAAGCTATAAGCTCTGTTTACAGGGGCGGCAATCTCGTCCCCGAAGCTACGCTCCCGCTTCTTGAAGAAGTCCGCGCAGGCGACATTGTCGTTCTTGAGTTGGACTCATGGCAACTCCAAGGGTTCCATGATGCGAGAATTTCTCCACAAGTCGCTGTGTTCACCACGTTTCTCGATGACCATCTTACTTACTACAAAGGCGACACGGACCGCTACTTTGAAGACAAAGTCGCAATCTTTAAATACCAAAAGAAGGGAGATATTCTGATTATCGGTGAACAAGTAGTGCGAACACTTCGCAAAGGACTCACCTTTGTAACAAAGGACAGTCCTTTGCGAAAACCGTTTGTTGCCTGTGTCGCGGACATTCCGGCAGATTGGCGTATACCCCTTCCCGGCGAACATAATCTCGAGAATATCGCCTGCGCTCTCGCAGTAGCAAAACATTTCGGGATTCCCGATGCCGCTGTGCAGAAAGCGGTTGAAAATTTCAAAGCGATTCCAGGGCGACTCGAGTTTCTGCGTGAGGTAAATGGAGTAAAGATTTACAATGACAACAATTCCACGACGCCGGATGCGACAATAGCAGGACTACGTGCCTTAAATCCGAAATCCGAAATCCGAAATCCTAAACAAAGTCCAAATCCCCAATCACTAAACGCTAAACGCTCTACGCTAAACGCTGGAGCGAAGCGAATTGTTCTTATCATGGGCGGCACCGACAAAGGCCTCGATATGAGCAAGCTGGTGACGGAGATCCCGAGGCATTGCAAGGCGGTCATACTTCTCCGAGAGACGGGGACGGAAAAGCTGAAGCGAATTATGAATTATGAATTAGGAATTACGATTGAAGAAAGAGAAATGCTGAAGGAGTGCGTAGATGAAGCGATGAAAATTGCCCAAAAAGGCGACATTGTCTTGTTTTCGCCCGCGTTCGCCTCATTCGGAAAATGGTTCAAGAACGAGTATGATAGGGGGGAGCAGTTTGTCACGCTGATTGACAAGCTCATACCATAGTATATACTTTGGTATATGAAGACAATCATAAATATCAAAACCGATAAAGCCGTAAAGCTCGGCGCAAAGCGAGCCGCTGAGGAACTAGGTATGCCGCTCGGCACCATTATCAATGCTTTTTTACGCCAACTCGGACGCGATAAGGAAATTGCATTTTCAGTGCCGTATAAACCCACCAAGTACTTGGAGCGGATTATCGACGAAGCAGAACGCGAGTGGAAAGCGGGGAAAGCGGCTGGGCCCTTTGCGACCGTGGCGGATTTGCGAAAGAGTCTGGAATCGTAGGCCATGCTGTACTACTCCGCTCGGTTTCGAAAGCAGTGGAAACGCCTGCCATTAAAGGTCAGGGACGAAGCCGCTTTACGTCTGGAGACTTTGCAAGTACATGAGTTTGACTCTCTTCTCAACAATCACAAGCTCTCTGGCAAGTACGCTGAGTACCGAAGCATAAACGTAACCGGAGACATCCGCATCGCTTACAAGCGGGGGCCGGACGGTTTTTACTTGTTTGCCATCGGGACGCACAGCGAGTTGTATAAATAACTCTCAACCTTACCTATTCGAAAAATGGTTCAAGAATGAGTATGATAGGGGAGCGCAGTTTGTGAAAGTAGTTGGAAACTTGTAGAAATATGAACCTAAAGCAGATCAGAGATAATTCGCTGAAAAAAGCTTGGGAAATTGGTGTAGAAATCCCTCCGACCTTGCCTTTGCTTGATGCGAATTTGAAGATGAAGAATACAGAGGAGGTGATTTCCCAAATGTTAGTCGTTCATACAATGGCTGCTGTTGCGTATGGTTTTGAAACAGAGAAAGCCATTGAGTGGTTAAGAAATGAGGGAATATCTTCCCGCCTAACAGCTCGTGAATCCTTGTTTTTACAATCAGGTAAGGATTCCGAACGGTTCAAGCAACAGATTGAGGGGTTGTGGGCATTGGCTTGGGTAATGCGGATTTTTGAGGGGAGTTTTGACTTCACGAAAGATTGCGATAGTAACTTTGTAAGACTTCTGCCGAATCTTAAAACAGAAAATGCGGCAAACTTTCGCAAGAAGATAAGTCCCCGACCGTTATTGGAAGTACTGGGTGTACTTGATCTATCTTATTGTTTGCATTGGGCAATTCGGCAATCAAAGTTATCAGGACAGTTGATACTCAAGTTAAAAGAAAGTGTTGTCCTGGAGCGAAGAAGGGCTTTAGAGTGGTTATTCAGCGCAGAAGGTTGGGACGAGATAACATTGGATACTTAAAAATGGTGGATTTCTCAAAAACAAATACAGTGCATTTTGTAGGCGTAGGGGGTATAGGGACGTCCGCTATCGCGCGGATGTTTGTGCTGGAAGGGAAGCGAGTGAGCGGCTCCGACATGGCGGAGGGCGAAGTGACCAAAGCACTACAAGAGGTTGGAGTTGTGGTATACGTTGGAGATGCGAAGAGTAACCTTCCGGCAGATTGCGATCTCGTGATTTACACGATTGCCATCCCGAAAGACCATCCTGAATTAGTTGAAGCGAAAAAGCGAAGGATTCCAATACTTTCGTACCCCGAAGCGCTTGGCATCATTTCGAAAGAGAAATACACTATTGCCATCACCGGCACACACGGCAAGACCACGACGACCGCGATGGTCGCGAAGATTTTGATTGATGCTGGGATGGATCCGACGGTGATTGTGGGGAGTTTTTTGTTGGATGTTCCACCCCTCCTTTCTAAGGAGGGGCAGGGGGCGGTAACTACCCCCTCGGAGTCTCCCCCTTGGAAAGGGGGAGAGGCAAGACGGACTAACTTTGTCGCGGGTAAAAGCAAGTACTTGGTAGTTGAGGGCTGTGAATACTGCCGGTCATTCCTCAATCTGCATCCGAATATTTTAGTTATTACGAACATAGATGCCGACCACCTCGACTATTATAAAGATATGGAAGACATCGTCTCCGCGTTCGTCGAACTCTCCCGTAAACTCCCCAACGACGGATACCTCATTCTTGATTCACACGCGCCAAATGTGCAGGCGGTCGTGAAGCAATCACACACACAAAATGGCGACTTCGCCGCTCTCAAGTTACCCGAAGGGTTCAAACTGCACATCCCGGGGGCGCACAATCTCCTCAACGCGAAGGCGGCACTGGCTGTCGCAAAGGTACTCGACATTCCGGATAAACAAGCGCTCCGGTCACTTTCCGCATTCCGAGGGACATGGCGGCGGTTCGAATATCGAGGTAAGGCGAAGAACGGGGCGCTCGTGTACGATGACTATGGACATCACCCGACCGAGATCGAAGCGACACTACGAGGAACCCGGGAGTTATTCCCTCTAAATAAAGTGAGCGCTTCTGGGGGGTTGTCGCCTAAAATCGTCGTTGTATTCCAACCCCACCTTTATTCGCGCACGAAGCAGCATCTCCAAGGATTCGGCGTAGCGTTCAAAGGGGCGACGAACGTGATACTCCTTCCTATCTATCCTGCGAGGGAAGAAGATCCTGGCGGCATCAATTCACAGATGGTAGTGGATGAAGTGAAAAAAAACGGCAAAAACGCGCATCTCGTTAAGACTTTCGACGAGGCGGCAAAACTTGCCGTAGAGCTCTGCGGAGCCGGGGATGTAATCGTTACCCTTGGAGCGGGGGAGACAAACAAAGTTGCGGACATACTCGTTAGTAATAAGTAGCTAGTAGTTAGTAGAGAGACATGGCCACACTTTACATCGTCGGAACACCGATAGGGAACCTGGAAGACGTGACGCTAAGAGCGTTACGGATCTTAAAAGAAGCTGACGTTATCTTGTGTGAAGATAAGCGTGTCACTAAGCGACTTCTGGATAAATACGAAATAGCTGGGAGGGAGCTCGCGACTTACAATGAACAGCAAAGTGGAGTGGCGTCAGGAAAGATCATCGGCTGGCTGGAAGAAGGGAAGAACGTCGCGCTCGTCACGGACGCGGGCACGCCGGGAATTTCCGACCCGGGCTCAATGCTGGTCCAAAAAGTCCGTGAGGTACTACCGGACGCGAAAATAGAATCGGTGCCGGGGCCGAGCGCACTCACCGGTGCGCTCTCCATCGCAGGCGTGCCGGTGCATGACTTCGTATTCTTAGGATTCCTCCCGCACAAAAAAGGGAGGGAAACACTCTTTAAAGAGATCGCAATGTCAGAGCGTACGGTCGTGTTCTATGAATCTCCCCATCGGATATTGAAAACGCTTGAATCACTTGAGAAATTCGCGCCCGCAAAGAATATCACGATTGCCCGGGAGCTTACGAAAATACACGAAGAGGTAAAAAGCGGCTCCGCCGAGGAGCTTCTTAAGTTTTTCAAAGAAAATCCGGACAAAGTCAGAGGCGAATTCGTGGTGATTGTTTTCTAGTCGAATTTACAAAAGAGAAATCCCTCCTTCGATAAGAATCGAAGTGCTCCCTTTGGGAAAGGGAGAATTAAGACAAAAGTGTGTCGATCTTTGCGGCCAGAATAAAATCATTTTCGGAAAGGCCGTCTATGGCGTGAGTAAATGACGTAATCTCCGCGTAGCCCCAGCCAAAAGTGATATCCGGGTGGTGACTCTCCGATTCGGCGAGGGATCCCACTTTGGTCACGAAAACGAGCGCTTCGGCGAAATTTTTGAAAGTGAATCGGCGCTTCAAATGATGATAGTCCACGATCTCCCAGTGCTCAACTTGTTTATAAAGCTCCTCTATTTCGTTGGCCATGAGGTGAGCCCCGCTCGCCCCGGGACCGACTTCACAAGGCACGCATTTTTTGTTGGATAGATTTTGCATGTGATTCTTCATGACAGTCTAATTAGTGAAACAGTATAGCAAAAAAGCGCGCCATCCGATATGACGCGCTTTGCGTTAAAGGAGAATCTACAATTTCTCCAGAAGATCTGAGACTTCTTCTACGGAATCGAGAAGTATAGCCTCGAGTGAAAGCGGTGGGGTGTCTGTTGCTCCCGATTCAAGATTTTCATGTTTGCTTCCCAGGTAGAGCCTCCGTAATTTTCGGTGCGTGGCTTCAATAAGTTCCGGCTCCGATAGGTAGTACTGCTCTGGATGGAAGCGTCTTACCCATCGTGCATGCCAGACTGATGTGGGGTCAGTGTCGATTTTTACGAGCTCAATCCATTTGCATTTACATCTTGCAAACGTGAGTTTAATTGGACGTCGTATAAACCAACGCCATTTACCCTCGGGACTTTTGTATGAGATTACCTCATCGAGTGGAAGCAATATCTTGTGGATCCGAGTAACGAACGTGCAGCCACATTCCTTTCTTCGGCAACGACGTGAAATGCGTTTTGATAGGCGGTAGGAGAACCAAAGGAGCGCAAAGAAGCAACACGCTGAAAGCGCACCGAGGAAGAAATCAGTCTTCATATCTGGGCATAGTATACATAAAAAAGAACAAAATAGTTATGGTCTATTTTTTAGCATGTTTAGTGGAGCTGTACTATACTAGAGGGCATGCGTAAATATAGCGTGCACGTTTGGCTTGTGGTGTTTCTCCTCCTTCTCCCATTCTTAGGGATTCCTACAGGTTGGAAGAAGACACTTGCGATACTGACGCTTCTTTTTATCGCCGTTCGCGTACTTCTCTCGCACTCTCGGCATTACCTTGAGAAAGATGAGATGTTTTCTGAAGCAGAGCACAAGGTCGAAGGTGCTTCCCAAGAACAGTCGATCTCCCATGACTAGATTTTCTTCGTTGCGCTAGAACATCATGCCCGCCTTTCCACGTCGGCGAAAGACTCCTTACATTGGTGTCTTCAGAAAAACACCTTTCCTTTGCGCGATCATCGCCATCTTCTCGGTCGGACTCTATTTCGGGTTACCACTCGTGCTGAAGAAGAGTTATCAGCCTTTACTCCCCGCCGCCGCGGGCGAAGCGGTTCTCGAAGCGGCAATGACCCCCGCCGTCATCCACCTCAAAACGCCGATGCCGCAAAAGGCCATTTATATGACAAGTTGTGTCGTTGGCACACCCTCTTTTCGTCATGATCTCGTGAGCCTTGTCGAAGAAACGGAAATAAACAGCCTTGTGATTGATATCAAAGATTACTCGGGCATGCTCTCATTCACCCCAAAGGGGGAAGCACTAAAGGAGTTTATATCGACGAGGTGTATGGCTCCGGACATGCAAGAGTTTATACAAACGCTCCACGAAAAAGGGATTTATGTCATTGGACGTATCACCGTGTTTCAAGATCCATTTCTCGCGAAACGGCGGCCTGATCTTGCCGTAAAGAAGGCGAGTAATGGCACGACGTGGCAGGATTATAAAGGCATTAGCTTTACCGATCCCGGTGCAGAGGAGGTGTGGAAGCATATTGTCGACATCTCAAAGGAAGCTTACGCGATCGGCTTTGACGAACTCAATTTTGATTACATCCGGTTTCCTTCTGACGGGCCTATGTCGGACATTGCCTTCCCCTGGAGCGAGAGTCGCAAAAAGGCTGACGTGCTGGAAGATTTCTTCGCCTACCTTTCAAAGGAGCTTCGGCCCATGGGGATCGTACTCTCCGCTGACCTATTCGGCATGACCACGACGAACACTGACGATCTCAACATCGGCCAGGTGCTTGAGAGAGCCGCGCCGCACTTCGACTATATCGCGCCGATGGTCTACCCTTCGCATTACCCTCCGAGGTTTAATGGCTGGGCGAATCCGAACGAGTACCCCTATGATGTCGTTAAGTTCTCCATGGGAAGCGCCGTGAAGCGTTTTCTCGCCACCTCCACGCCTGTCGCGCTTCGCGGGGTAGAGCCGATTGCTTCTACGACGCTCCCGCAAAGCTCTGTCGCGGGGCAAGCTCCGCTACTCTATCCTAAAGAATCATGGAATCCGGAGAAGCTCCGGCCCTGGCTTCAGGATTTTGACTATGGCGGCAACTACGATATCGCGGAAGTTAAAGCCCAGATTACGGCGGTGTATGACGCGGGACTCACAAGTTGGATGCTCTGGGCTCCGTCGAATCGATACACAAAGGGGGCCTTGGAAGGCGAGCAAGTATTGACGGATTAGACTTCCTGTACTGTATAGATTTGCGCACATTGAGGGATTTTGGGCCATAGTGTAGCCTTGCTATAGTGCTCGCAACACCTCGGTTCGCTGATCTGCCAGCGGTCCGAGAAGGGATCACCCACAACCAAACCTCATACTAAACGTATGCAAAAACCCACCGGTGACGCAGAAGTGGATGCGTCGGTTGGACAGGCGCCTCTCTTTGAGGCGGTCGAGGAGTACAAGCGCGGACGGCAATTGGAGCCAGGGGATCGGCTGCGCCTACTCAAGGTAATCAACCCGACGCTAGGCCTCGAGCGTGCTGTGCTCGCGGTCAAGGCGTTTAGCCAGGGTACATTCACGAAGGCCGTGGTCGAAGCATGGCTCTTCTTCGGGAATCACTGGTTCCAAACACTACGAAGTTGGTTTCTCATGCAGGTCCGCCGAATTCGTCTTTCGACGGCAGATCTGCTTTTGCCGGAGCGCAAGAGCCACTTCATCGTCCTCACGCGCCATCACGTGTTTTGCGCGTAGGTGGAATCAGCAGTTTAGAGTTCAGTCGCGCTAGGAAATGCGACCCACAGCCTCTCTCGTCGTTTCGCGAGAGAGGTTCTTTTATGCACGTTCTCTAGACACACATTCTTTTCTATAGTAAGCTACGAATCCAGTAGCGTCTTTACTCCGGTCTTCATGTGCGCGCCGACAGCGTTTGCCGGCTACCAAAGCACGGGAGTCTGGGGACGCGAAGCTCTTGCGGGTATCCAATGTATGGACCCCGCGAACAATAAAAAGTTATGGCAGCACGACTGGATCGTTTGGAACGTTTGTTTACACAATCCGACACAGACGCCGAGGCCAACAATTACTTAACGTGGGACCATCTGCGTGAGGCGGTGAAAAAACCGAGCCGCGAGCAAATTTTAGCTCTGCCGCTACACGAACGGACGAATGTGCCCATCGCCTTCGTTGAGGCGGCGAAGATTGACTATGTCCCCGGGCCACCTGGCTTGCCCCAATTTGTCGGCTCTGCGGACGAGGTCGCGCAGTATCGAGCAGGTTTGGCTGACCTCAGTGTGGGCACGGGGAATCGTAGCCGATGGAGGTCCTAATCTCGCCATTCTCTCGTCGGTATTTTCGGGTGCGGCTAAGAATTGGCCGCACCTTTTCATTTTTCTGCCCACAAAAGGTATACTATTGGAGTATATGGCCCTCCATTCTCAAAGCAAGCCCGAACCTATTACCTACTTTGGGCAGACCGACTCTCGAGGAAAGCGCGTCCCCTTCGGTATCAAGGAGCGGGACCGATCGCGGCACATGTACGTGATCGGGAAGACCGGCATGGGCAAGTCCACCTTGCTTGAAAACATGGCGATTCAGGATATCCGCAATAACCACGGGGTATGCTTTATCGACCCTCACGGAAAGACCGCGGACCTCCTCCTTGACTACGTTCCCGAGCACCGCTTGAAGGATGTCCTCTATTTCGCGCCTTTCGACATGGACTTTCCGGTGGCCTTCAACATCATGGAGGATGTGGGTCCTGACAAGCGGCATCTTGTGGTCAACGGTCTCATGGCCACTTTCGAAAAAATCTGGGTGGACGCGTGGAGCGCGCGCATGGCCTACATCTTACAAAACACACTCCTCGCTCTTCTTGAATATCCTGACTCGACACTCCTTGGCGTGAACCGGATGCTCGTCGATAAAGAATATCGAAAACTCGTGGTGAATAATGTTTCCGACCCGTCGGTCAAATCCTTTTGGGTTGATGAATTCGCGAAGTACACCGATCGCTACACTCAAGAAGCAACACCTGCGATCCAAAACAAAGTAGGTCAATTTACCTCGAATCCGCTCATCCGCAATATCGTGGGACAGTCGAAATCCACCTTCGATCTTCGAAAGCTCATGGACGAGCACAAGATCATTATCGTGAACCTCTCAAAGGGAAAGGTGGGCGAGGGGAACGCGAACCTCCTCGGGAGCATGTTTATCACGAAGGTCTATCTTGCCGCGATGTCTCGCGCGGACGTCACGGAACAGGAACTTCAGAAACTTCCGAATTTTTATCTCTACGTCGACGAGTTTCAATCATTCGCCAATAAAAGTTTTGCCGATATTCTCTCCGAGGCTCGAAAGTACAAACTTAATCTCACGCTCGCGCATCAATACATCGAGCAGATGGAGGAAGAGGTGCGTGCGGCAGTCTTTGGGAACGTCGGCACCATGGCGGTCTTTCGGGTAGGCGCGTTTGACGCGGAATTTTTAGAAAAAGAATTCGCGCCCGCGCTTCTCGCGGAGGACCTCGTGAACTTAGGCATCTATCAGATCTACCTTAAGCTCATGATCGACGGCGTAACCTCGCCTCCATTCTCGGCAGTCACTATTCCTCCGATTGAGAGACAGCCAAAGTCTTATCGTGAAGAAGTGCTCGCGCATTCTCGGACGACTTTCGCGCGCCCGCGCGAAATCGTGGAGAATGAGATAAAGGAATGGCACGCGCCGATACTGCCACCTCCTAAGGAGCGTAAGGAACCCTCACTTCGTGCAGGAGAGACCCCTCGAGAACCTGAACGAAATCCGCCTGTGGCTGCGGCTTCGCCTTCACCGCAAGAACCGCCCCGAGCGCCCCTGTCCGCAAGGCCACTCTCGCCGCCTCCACGCGCGCCCGAGAGACGTTCCGCTGTTCCCCCAGAGGCTCGGACTCACCCTCGAACCCCACCTTCACCTACGCCTCCGATTTCGCTCTCGAATCTTCGGCGAGGGGCCAAAAAAGAACACACGTCCCAAGGACCTCGTTCTCTCGGAGGTGAGGATGCGCGCCGATCCGAACTTCGTAAAGCGCTTTTGGCGGTTCTCGAGTCACCCTCAAAGACTCTTGGAGAAGTAAAGAGTTCCGGCCCGCCAGAACTTACCCCAGAGCGTTCTTCGCCCCTCACGTTGCAGACTTCTCCCGAGAGCCTTTCACCGAAAGGCAAAGAGCAAAGGGAAGCGAGCACCTCCGTCCGAAAAGCTTCCGTGTCGCCGCAAGGAGGGGAGAGAAGTGAGATTCCCGAAGACTTGCTTCGCCAGCTTCTTACGGTAGAGGTCCCTCCCCAAAGACCTAAAACGCCGCCTCACGCTCCTCCACCGCGCACGCAACCTTAGCCGCTAGCTCGCTTTCCCGTGACATTTCGCGCTCGGACAAGTTTACCTCCACACTTTTTGTCCCAGAGTATGCCCATTAGGCGGTGCCCCCGTCTTCTCTGTTCACGTGCCAGTTTACCTGCGTGCGTTGCGCCAATCTTTAATTTTTTGTTTCTTGTCGGGATCTTACTTTCAATTCCGCATCCGACGCTACTCCGCGCTGAGGTACAGAAATTTGTTTTTGTATCGCCTCCCCAGACTGTTCCCCCCGGCGCCGTATCGGAGAAGATAACGTTGCAGTCGCAGGACGGAGCCGGAAATGAGTTCAAGGTCTCCGGCACGACGTGCGTGGCGCTCTCTTCCACGCCTTCCGGAGGAGAGTTTTCTTCGAGTGACGCCAATTGGTCTTTAGTGTCGGTGCTTACCATGGCCAAGAATTCCGCGAACCGGAATTTCCATTACAAAAATCCCGCGGCCGGTACCTACACGATCAAGGCAACTGTAGCTCTAAGGCCGGAAGGCGAAGAACGCTCTTGCCCAAGTTGGCCGCTCGCGGAATGGTCCTCCGGCTTCGAAGCGACACAGAGCATCACGATCGGCGGAACTGTAGAGAATGCGTCGAGTACTCCACCATCTGGAAATGCGGCGGAAGAGGGGGGCAGTGAAGCGGCTCCTCCTTCGCCACCGGCCACGCAAGGCAGCAACACGGTGAGTTACAAACCGCAGATCTCTGTGAGCGCTCTTGTGCCCTCTAGGGGGATCGTTGGTGCCCCCGTGCTGTTTGACGCGACCGCGATCGGGCTGAAGAAAGAACCTCTCATGAGTGCCCGCTACACATGGAGCTTTGGCGATGGCGGCTTTGGCGAGGGAAAGAAGATAGTGCACACCTATCACTATCCAGCCGTCTATGTGGTTATGGTTGATGCCTCCTCCGGAGAGTGGAGCGCGTCAGACCGAAAAGAAATTGTGATTGCACAGCCGGAACTTCGTATCTCGACCGTAAAGGAAGGAGGCGACGGATTCATCGAACTCCGGAATGGCGGCGCGGATGAGGTTGATCTCTCGAATTGGCAACTTCGAAGCGGCACGCGCACCTTCTCTATTCCGGAAGGAACACGCATCGGAGCGCAAAAGGCCGTTCCTTTCCCAGCCCTGATTACGAACATCTCGGCCGATTCCCGAAGTACCACGCTTCTTTATCCGAACGGAGATACAGTTACAAAGTACGAAGAAAGGCCGGCGGCGCCCCCACCGGCACCTGTCAAAAAGGCGGAGGAGCAAGCGACGCAGACGGGAGCGGCAAAAAAAGAAACGTTGCGTAAAGAGACGATACCTCCTTCGCCACCGGTTCCACCCGCTGATGAAGACGCTCGTTCTCTTCCGCCCGAGCTTTCTCCTACAGCTTCGAGCACACCCCTTTCACAGGTACGTGAGCTTATCGGAGCCGCAGGAGCAAGCCAAACCGTTGGCGCAATGCCGTGGCTGCTCGCGCTAGGACTTTTCCTCGCGGTCTCGATCGGCGGGTACATCATGATGCTTCGGCCGAAGAAAGAAGAAAGCGCGGCAGAGAAACTGCAGAAAGAAGCGGCGGAATTTGAAATTGAATAGTAATTCATAGTCAGGAGTTTTTAAAACGCATCAAGCAGAGGTAAAAAAGATCCTGACTTTATAAGACCTTACGGACTTTATAGACTTTACAAACTTATGAAGGTTTTAATTTTCAGCACCGCCTATCTGCCGTTTGTTGGCGGAGCGGAGCTTGCGATCAAAGAAATCACCGACCGCCTTGGTTCTCCTTTCCCCCTCTTTAGAGGGGGGATTCTGGGGGGTGCTTCCTTCGACCTCATCACACTTAATCTTGATGGAAAACAAAAACCGGAGGAGCGAATCGGGAATGTGAACGTTATCCGCCTATCGTGCTCCAAACTCTTCTTTCCTATTCTTGCGCGCGAACGCGCCACAAAACTTCACTCCCGGAGATCATATACTCACGTCTGGTCAATCATGGCGTCCTATGGAGGTTTTGCGGGTCTCTTTTTCAAACGGCGGTTTCGGGGTGTCCCCTTTATTTTAACCCTTCAAGAAGGCGACTCTCTTTCTCATATTTACAGGCGAGCATTTCTTGCGTGGCCTCTTTTCAGACAGATCTTTACACGCGCCGATCGCATTACCGCGATTTCAAACTATTTGGCCGATTGGGCGAGAAAAATGGGAGCGAAGGGCGACATTCGTATCATATCGAATGGAGTGAATATAAAGAATTTCGAATTTCGAATTTCGAATATCGAAAAAGAAGAAATAAGAAAGAAATTAGGAATACAAAAGGAAGATAAAGTTGTGATTACGACATCCAGACTCGTGGAGAAAAACGGAGTCGGCCACCTTATTGAATCTCTGCGGTATCTCCCGGAAAATGTGAAATTACTCATCCTCGGAACAGGCTCTCTTGAACCTGATTTAAAGCTAAAAGCTAAAAGCTATCAGCTAGAAGCTCGCGTGAAATTTGTCGGTTTCGTGCCGCACAATGAACTTCCACCCTTTCTTCATGCTGCCGATGTCTTCGTCCGACCGTCCCGTTCGGAAGGAATGGGGAGTTCATTTATAGAAGCTATGGCCGCCGGTCTTCCTGTCGTTGCGACACCGGTCGGCGGCATTCCGGACTTTCTCGCCGCGCCCCTTCCGGGCTCCGAAGAGGAAACGCATCTATTCTCTAATTCTCACGAATTAGAGAATAGATGGGGAGGGAATATGACGGGGGTGTTTGTGAAAGTAGGGGATCCGAGAGATATCGCGGAAAAGATTAAATGCTTGTTGTCGAATGACGAACTCCGAAATAGGATCATCGCAAACGCCTCGAAGATGGTGAAAGAAAAGTATGAGTGGGATGGGATTGTAGAGAGGATGAAAGAGGTATTTGACAAAATATAGACAGACTGTAGCATAGCACTATGCAGAAGCAGAACGTGATGAGTGTTGTACCGCCCACGGCCGCCCTTTGATCGGGTTGGTCCTTTCTTCGTAACTCTACACTTAGAAAACCGCCCCGATCACGGGGGCGGTTTTATGTTGCAAAGCAACATAAAACAATCAAAAGTTCGTGCTTGCTTTGTTGTCGGTTTGAGAAGAAATTCGCAAATCGACTTCAGAACGAGTGTTCTGAATCCGTTCTTTTTGGCTCTTTTCCAACTGAATATATGTCTACACCACGAACCGTCGTCATCAAAGTTGGCACCGACGTCCTCAAGGACCTCTTCGCGTTCAGTCTCATCGCTCGCCAGATCGCAGAGCTCAAACGCACCGGGGTCGGTGCCATACTTGTTTCTTCAGGTGGCGTCATCGCGGGAAGTGATTACCTCACTTTTATTGGAGGTGATCCCTATGCTTACCAGAAACGCGTGCTCGCGAGCATCGGCGCTCGGTCATTACTCAATCGTTGGGGGGAGGCCTTTGCCCTTGATCGTCTTGCCGTAGCCCAGTTTTATATCACGTACGGAAACCTGCGCTTTCGCGGGGAGAGGGAAAGCATCCGCTCTGCCTTACGCAAACTCGCATTCGATACTCTCGTTGTCCCGCTTGTGAATGAAAACGACATCGTCTCGGGAGTGGAGATCAGTAAGATGGCTCAGGGACTTGGCGACAATGATCGGCTCGCTCGCATTATCGCCAATCTTGTGCGAGCAACAGGCATTGCGTTCGTTACCGTGCGGGGTGGAGTCTATACTGCGAATCCCGATTCCGACGCTTCCGCAACACTCCTTCCGTACATAGATGCGAGTCGGCAGTTTCGCGGAGGACGCCACAATGCGGGCACTTCTCGAAATGGCGTAGGAGGGATGGGGTCGAAAGTGCGCCAAGCATCCATTTGCGCTCGAAAGGGGATGGAAGCGGGAATTATTGGCCCTTCCGATATTATCCAGTTCTTTGATGGCAGGGGTGTGGGAACGAAGGTCGCCGTCTGATTCTTTCGACTCTGCGGGCCGTCCTAACGGACGGCCCTTTTATTTTAGACACAACTTGTCTCAAATCTATTCATATGAACAGATTTGAGACATGACATGGTCAGTATGATGGTCCGTATGGCTGCTAACAGACCGATACTTTTCTCTGTTATCATAGGACTATGCGGATTTTGATAGCAACAGGCATTTATCCACCTGACATTGGTGGACCGGCGCAATACGCGCTCGGGGTGGAAGAGGTGTGGCAAAAAGCGGGTCACGAGGTGAAGGTGCTTAGCTTTAGATTCGAGAGAAGACTTCCGACCGGGATTCGACATGTGTATTATTTTCTTCGCGTCCTTTTCTCGCTTCCCGGAGTGGATTTTGTGTTTTCGCCCGACACCTTCAGCGCCGCTCTTCCGGCTCTTCTCGCGAGTACACTTTTGGGAAAGAAACTCATCATTCGTACCGGCGGAGATTTCCTGTGGGAATGGTATGTGGAGCGGACGGGAGATCTCGTTCTCCTTAGAGATTTTTATTCGACACGACTCTTGAGGTTAAATAGAAAAGAGCGAATTATTTTTTCCTTGCTCCGATTTCTGTTTCGTCACGCCGACGCTATCATCTTCAGCACTGCTTGGCAGAGAGATATTTTCACAAAACCGTACGGTCTCAACGCGGCGCGCTGTCACATTGTTGAAAATTACTACGGCCCAGAGGAACGAAAAGTGTATTCCAATGTTCCACAACACATTGGAATACACAAAAAAATCTTTGTCGGCGGGACGCGCCCGCTGAAGTGGAAAAATATCCCTCGTGTTGAAGAAGCATTCAAAACGCTACAAAGTAAGGGGTTACCGGTTTCCCTGGCGCTCCAGATCGGAAGTCGAGGGCAGTTTCTACTCGATATCCAGTCGAGCTATGCCGTCATCATCGCTTCACTTGGAGATATTTCTCCGAACACTATTCTTGAGGCGATTCAGTTTGGAAAGCCTTTTATCCTCACTTTAGAAACCGGACTCTACCCGAAGCTCAAAGACATCGGCGTGTGGGTTGACCCAGAAGATGTGGGTGATATAGCCGCCAAGGTTGCGTGGCTTGCGGATGATCAAAACTATGAAGCGCAATGTAAAAAAATAGCGGCGTTTGCGTTTACGCACAGCTGGGAAGATATTGCCAATGAGATCTTAACTATCCATGCGAATCTTAAATCTTAGTCTGGACAGGGAAATAATTGAAAAGGGTTCCGCCGTGCGACAGCGGCTCATTTTGCTTGCGGAGAAAGTTGGGGAAATAGTGGTGTTTGTTCCGGGAGAACGAGACGAGAAAGAAGAAGTCTCGACCCATCTTACCGTGTATTCGTTTGCCGGACCGAGAGTGGCGCAACTCTGGAAGATGTGGAAGAAGGGAAAGGAGCCCCTGTCTGGAAGTTCCTCCTTTCCTAAAGGAGGCGGCGAGTTTTCGAGCCGGAGGATTTTAAATCCCTCCTCCGACTCGGAAGTCGGAGTGCTCCCTTTAGGAAAGGGAGAATTAAGAGTATTCGAATTGATCACCGTGCAAGATCCGCATTTTCTCGGACTCTTTGGCGTCCTCCTCGCAAAGAAATATCGCGTGCCGCTTGAAGTACAAGTGCATGGGTTTGAAAAGTCTTCGGGTCTTCGGAAAAGACTTGCGAGGTTTGTATTGGAAAGGGCCGATACAGTCCGCGCTGTCAGCAATCGACTGAAAGAGCATCTTCACTCCATATTCCATATTCCATATTCCATACTCTATACTTTGCCAGTGTACGCGCAAACCGCCCCTCCACAAAAAGTAATCAAACGGAAAACGGTCCCGTATCCGTTCACCTTTCTTACCGTCGGGAGACTTGTTCCCGTAAAAAATATTGACCTACAGATTCGGGCGTTCGCGCGCTTGGTAAAGGAGGTACCGCACATCCGGCTTAGGATTGTAGGAGAAGGACCTCTCGCCGACAGTCTAAAGTCCAAGGTCGAAAGTCTAACGTTGGAGAAAAGCATCATCTTTGAGGGGTATAGGCGTGATCTCCGAAGATATTATGAAGAAGCGGATGCCTTTCTTCTCACGTCCGACTGCGAAGGGTGGGGGCGGGTCGTGCTTGAAGCCGCCGCGTATCGCCTCCCCATCATTATGACCGATGTCGGACTCGCGCGGGAAGTCATCAAGAATGAAGAAAGCGGATTCATCATTCCCGTCGGCGATGAGCGAGAGCTCATGCTCGCGATGAAGGAACTTCTTGATAAGCCACAGCTTCGGGAACGGCTTGGCGAGGGAGCCTTTCGAGCGTTCAAAGCGCTCCCAAGTAGAGAAGCATATATAGAGAAACAAGTTGAGGAGTGGAGGAGTTTGATATAAGATGAACGGCATTATGAAAAGAAAGCACGGGGGAATTAAATCCCCTTTCGCCACTCCCACCACCCCGCCTGGAAGACTCGGCACCCCTCCTCAGGCAGGAGGGGAGACTGACAAACCCCTTATCGGATTCATTGGGCAGGGGTTCATCGGGAAGCATTACGCCGATGACTTTGAGCGGCGCGGCTACAATGTAGTTCGGTACGCCCGCGGCCGGAAGTTTGCAGAGAATAAAAACAAACTCAAGCTGTGCGATATTGTTTTTATTGCGGTTCCCACGCCCTCAACCCCAAAAGGGTTTGACTACTCCGTCGTGAAGTCAGTGCTTCCGCTTGTCGGAAAGGGAAAGATTGCCGTGATTAAATCCACAATTCTCCCCGGTACAACGGAAGCTCTGCAGAAATTCTATCCCGACATATATCTATTCCATTCACCTGAATTTCTGCGCGAAGCAACGGCCGCACATGATGCGGCACATCCCGACCGTAATATCATCGGCATGACTAAGGGGACGCCGGAGTATGCAGAGCGGGCGGAGCGTGTGCTTTCTGTGCTTCCGAAAGCGCCGTTTGAGCGCATTATGCACGTGCGAGATGCGGAGCTTGTGAAGTATGGAGGAAATTGTTTTTTGTACACAAAAGTGCTTTTTTCCAATCTTTTTTATGATGTTGCGAAACGGTGTGGACATGACTGGGAAGCAGTCAAGGAAGCAGTCGCCGCAGATCCACGTATCGGACCCTCTCATATGGAGCCGCTGCATACAAGTGGGCACGGGGGGAAGCCTGGGCGGGGCGCGGGAGGGCACTGCTTTATCAAGGATTTTGCCGCTTTCACGCGCCTCTACGCAAAAGTAGCGCATGATGCATCCGGACTTAGTCTACTTCGAGCACTTGAATCCCATAACAACAAACTCCTTTTGGGGAGTGGCAAAGACCTCGAACTTCTTCTGGGAGTGTATGGCAAGAGAAGTCTGTAATCTATGCTTCGTTCTTTGCAACAATGGGAAGAAACATTCGTCAGTTTCGCTGAAAAGCATGTTCCTTGGTGCGCACCTCACGCGCGCAAGTATCAGCGCCTGTTTCGATACCTCGCCTCGGGAGGCACCGCAGCCGCGGTTGACCTCCTGGCACTCTACATAGGCACCGATCTTTTACACATTCACTACCTTATCTCGGCGGCACTCGCCTTCATCGTCGCATTCTTCGTGAGCTTCATGCTCCAGAAGTTCTGGACCTTTCAAGACCACTCGATTGAAAGAGTGCGTCTGCAAATGACGCTGTATTTCCTCGTTGCGGGGGGGAACCTCGCTCTCAACACGCTTCTCATGTATTTTTTTGTCGAAAAACTGCATCTCTGGTACCTCCTCGCGCAGGTGGTTGCCTCCGGCCTTATCGCGTTTGAGAGTTTTTTCATCTCTCGGTATCTTTTTAGAGGCAACAAAGACACATCGGGCATCTTGCTATGAAACTACTCATCGTTACGCAAAAAGTAGATGCCGCCGACAGCAACTTAGGCTTTTTCATCCAGTGGATAAGAATGTTTGCAAAGTACGCGGAGCAGGTGACGGTCATTTGTCTCGAAAAGGGGGTCTATGAGCTTCCGCCTAACGTCAGCGTGTTTTCACTCGGAAAAGAGATAAGAAAAAGAGGCCGCTCTCTCTACGCGTTTCGCTTTCTAAGATACGCGTTTTCCTTGCGGCACACGTATGAGAGCGTATTTATTCACATGAATCCGGAGTACGCGATATTGGGGGGTCTCCTGTGGAAGCTTCTTAACAAAAGAGTTGCTCTCTGGTATGTACACAAAAAAGTTGATGCCAAACTGCGTCTCGCGGAAAAGTATGTTGATCGGATTTTTACCGCCTCGAAAGAAAGCCTCCGGCTTCCGAGCAAGAAGTGCTCCGTCATAGGGCATGGCATCGATATGGAGCTTTTTTCCGGGAGGAGGAAGGATGCGGCGATGGGGGCGAAACTTCGATTGCTTACGGTTGGGCGCATCGCTCCGGTGAAAGATCTTCGCACACTTATACTTGGTTACGCGCTCCTCAAGCGTACAGGAGAAGCAGCGGAACTTTCCATAGTGGGCGAACCGATCACCGACATTGACCTTCGCTACAAACAGGAGCTTGCGCATTTCATCGAAGAACAACATGTGTCCGCGCACGTCCATTTCTTAGGGTCAGTCCCTTTTTCGTCCTTACCTACCGTGTATAATGAGCATTCAGCTTTCATACACGCGAGTCGTACCGGAAGCATCGACAAAACAGTGCTTGAAGCACTCGCGTCAGGTCTCACGGTGTTTACCTCCAGCGAAGCATTTTCGGGAGGCATCCCAGGCGTTTTTACATTCACCGCCGGTGATTCCTCGGATTTGGCGACTCAGCTTGAATTAGCCTTTCTAAAAGGGAAGATATCTTATAATAGCGCTGGTAGAGAGTGGGTGAGGGAGCATCATGACCTTGGCAACTGTATTGAGAAAGTAGCTAACTTTTTAAGCACACTCCCATGACACATGTTTCTCTTAGTGAAGTGCTTTTTGAGGTGGTGCGGGGAAAGGCTATCAGTCGGACACTCACCAATGTATTTTGGAAAGGACGTGCTGTATGTTCCGGGCGCATCCTCGATGTCGGGGGAGGTGGCCATGCCAGTCACTACCGTTTTTTGGATGTTGATAAAAATGCTTCGATTAAAGTCGTTGACGTCATCCCTCGAGTGGGGACAGATTTCGTCCTTGATATCACAAGTGAGCGTGTTCCGCTTCCGGATGGTTCACAAGATTTCATATTCATGTTCAATATTCTGGAACACATTTTCGAGCACAAAGAGGTGCTCACCGAAGCTCACCGCTTGCTCGCCCCCCGAGGCACACTTCTTGGCACTATCCCATTTTTAATTAATGTGCATCCCGACCCACACGACTATGTCCGTTTTACGAAGGAGGCGCTTTCGCGCATCTTTGAAGAAAGCGGTTTTTCCGTGGAAATTATCGAGCCGATAGGCAGAGGCCCCTTTCTCGCCGGCTACGAACAGCTCGATATGCTCATCTGGAACCCGCTCCATCTTCTGTTTCTACCCATTGTCTGGTGCTTAGACGGCCTTCTTGCGTTTCTTCGTCCGAAGCGAGATTTCCGGGCGCAATTTCCGCTCGCGTACAACTTCATCGTCAAAAGAATCGTTTAAATGGTATGTGCTCCATTAACGGATTCACCTGGCAGGAGAGAGAACTGATTGCGCGTATGAATAAAGAGACCTCGCATCGGGGACCTGATGGAACGGGTATTTTCGTAGCGACCGGCATTTCACTTGGGCACAACCGGCTTGCCATCATTGACCTCTCCGAATCTGGGGCTCAGCCCATGCAGGGGAGCGGTGGACGGTTCGTGCTTATCTTTAACGGGGAGATTTACAACTACCGTGAACTTAAAAAGGAACTTGTTTCCTACCCATTCAAGGGCGAGAGCGATACTGAAGTAGTCCTCGCGGCGTATGAAGCGTGGGGCGAGAAGGCTTTCGCGCGTTTGCAGGGTATGTTCGCCTTGGCGCTCTGGGACAGGGAAAAGCAAGAACTTCTACTCGCGCGGGATCCTATGGGCATCAAACCGCTTTATTATCATTTCACGGGTGGTAGACTCATTTTTTCCTCGGAGATCAAGGCAATTCTCGAACACGACATTCCGCGCCGCATTGACCCGCAGGCGCTCGACCTGTACCTTCGAGTACTCTATGTTCCTGCTCCGATGACGATGTTTGAGAACGTGAAGAAGCTCTCACCAGGCCACGTACTCTCATGGAAGGGGGGATCTTGTTCGATCAAGCCATTTGCGCGCAGGAAATCACCTGTGCTTTCTTCAAAATCATTCGTCGAACTTAAAACCGAGGCTCGGGCGAGAGTACATGAGAGCGTCCGTAAGGAGCTTGTCTCTGACCGACCCTTAGGGCTGTACCTTTCTGGAGGTATTGATTCAAGCGCGGTGCTCGAATCTATGAGTGTGGCACAAGGACGGGTGGAAACCTTTTCTGTCGGCTTCGAGCTTCGGGTGGGAGAGCAGCGAGAAAAGTTCAACGCGGACTTCGAACTCGCTCGTCGTACCGCAGCCCATTTCGGCGCGAGGCACCACGAAGTACTTGTTTCTCCAAGCGAAATTGTCTCACTTTTTGAGGAGGCGATCTTCCACCTCGATGAGCCGAGCGCGAACGCTACGATCATTCCACAGCTCGCGCTCGCGCGCTTTGCCAAAGCCCACGTGGCGGTAGTACTTGGCGGGGACGGGGGAGATGAGCTGCTGGGAGGCTATGAGCGGTATCGACTCTCCCGTATCTCCTCTCTGTATCGGCGGTTCCCGAAGATTCTGCGGAAAATCGGGCGACTGGTCGTCCCCTCGCTTTCGAAGCTTGATACGGCACCCGGCATAGAGCGATTCGCGCAATTCCATTTTATAAAAGAACCCACACTCTCGAGGCTTCTCAAAGAGGGAGCTTATCATCCTCGGGTTGCACACGATTTCTTCGTCGAACATTTCTTTAGGGAGGTGCAAGAGCCGTTCGAAACGCAGTTTATGGAGACGGATCGTCAAAGTTGGCTTGTTGACGAGTCGCTCCTTCGAAGTGACAAACTCTCGATGGCCGCGGGGCTTGAAGCACGAGTGCCGCTTCTCGATCTTCCACTCATTCAGTTTGCCGATACCATCTCACTTCACCATAAAGTTTCGCTTACCAATACCAAGATCATTCTCAAAGAAGCATTTCGAGACGTACTCCCGAAGGAACTCCTCCATCAACCTAAACGTGGGTGGTTCTCGCCGGGAGCCAAGTGGCTCCGCTACCCCCATTTTTCCGCATATGCACGGGAGGTTCTTTCTCCCAACTATACGCAAGCAACGAGACATCTTTTCAACTGGGACGAGGTTCAGAGGCGCCTCGAAGGGCACCTCCGCGGCGAGTATCATGCCACGATTTTATTTGCGCTTCTTGGGTTGCAAATCTGGGCGAAAGAGTTTGACGTATCGGGCTGAGCACCCCATGAAGGCGGGAGAAATTCTTGACTCGTGACCACATCTGTAGTATACTTTTTATCAGTTCTTTGATAGTTCGCCATGGCCAAGAAGGACTTGAAATTAGGTACTTTTTGGCTGTGGCGGAACAACTTCGCTACACATCTAACCAATGTCTGCTTTCGGTGGCGATATATTCGTCGCTTCGAGTGGGCACAACGAAAGGAGAAAGTTATGGGTAACATACTACCTGTGACCAGTAATCAAGGTGATGCCATTCGTGATATGGCCAATGAAAAAGGTGTCGGCCGCACAAAGTGGCAAAGGGCGCATGATGACAAGAGGTGGTCTAAGTTTCTGGACAGCCTCAAAGAGCCTGTCCCACCTGAAGGCGCTCGAATCTTCATTCTTCGCGCTACGGTCAAACTCGATCAGCCCTGGCCGGAAGCGGTTACTGCCGCCGGGCCCAACACACCAGGTCACTACAATGTCCATAAAGTCAGCGGCCTTTACGTCCCGACCGGATCTGGACGAGAGGAACGTGAGTACGTTCTATTGAACCATCCAAACGGTGATGGCGATTGGAATAAGGCACTCCTGTGGGCAAAGGAGGAAGAATTGGTGCAGACCGTCCCGCGCGAGGCGTTCGTCATCGGCGCAGAGCATCCCACACTTCACAATACGCTCGGAATGAATCACATGCGTGTGGTCGCAACCACGGAGTGTACCTTTGGGGGCGGTCGGCAGGCGTGCTGTGTGTGGTGGAACGGCGCGAGGCGCGAGGCGCGCCTCTTCTACGTGTCCTACTTCGTCGACGCCTTTGGCTGGTTTCTCTTCCGCAAGAAGTCCTCGGTTTTAGACACTAAGTCCTAGCCCTCGGTCTCTTGGCTTTGACTTTCTTCGCAGAACCCCGATTAACACCCGGGGTTTCTTTTTATATGTCGTATCTTGGATTGTTAAGACACGGAAATACTTTCAAGCTACAAAAGCTGGTTGAAGCGAGTTATAGTTAGCGCTCATACCTATGGTCAACGTTTACATCGAAACAAAGGACGCGCCAGAGCTCACTCCCATGCTCGTGTTCTGGCCGAACTATCGCTTCGCGTTTAAAGAAAAAGCCGTTTTTTCTCCCGAAATTATGGCGTCCTATACGACTCCCTTCTTCACGATCGTGCCCGGGCTGGAGGCGGCTGATTTTATAGCTGTTCCATATCACTATTTCGATGTGCTCGACTACGCTCCCAAATACTTAGCGTATGTGTATGCTCTCGGAAAGACGACTCAAAAGAAGGTACTTCTTTTCGACTACACTGATTATGTTGAACGGGAGATACACGTTCCTTCGCACGCCATCCTATTTCGCGTTTCTGCTTACCGTCACCACAAGAAAGAAAACGAAATCATTATGCCGTACTTTGTCGAAGACATCGGTCGGAATTATTCCTTTGAGCAGAAGCCGAAAGGGGAGAAACCAACGGTAGGGTATTGCGGACAGTCTCGCTTTGGAGGCACCACTCGAAAGTGGAAGGCGGGTGTGAAGTGGCTTCTCTCACTCTTTCTCTTATACTTGCGCCTTGATGTAAAGCCACACGTCCACATGCGCGGAATCTTCTGGCGGAGGAGAGCGCTCCAAGTCCTCTCCAAGAGTAAAAGCATCGTTTCTCGCATCATCGAACGGGACTTTTATTCCCTCTATCGCGCAATCCCTTTCGATGCAAAGACAATACGAAGGGAGTATGTGGAGAATCTAAGGGAAAATGTACTAGCACTCTCGGTGCGTGGTGATGCCAACGCTTCCCAGAGGTTTTATGAGGCACTCTCTGCTGGAAGGATCCCGCTTTTTCTTGACACCGATTGCGTCTTACCCCTTGAAGAAATCATTGACTATAGCCGCATTATACTTCGCGTACCCGCACAGGAGGTCGATGCTATTTCAAGGCGAGTCACTGTCTGGCACGCTTTAGTATCGGAAGGCGATGTACTCCAGGCAGGCAGGGAGGCAAGAGAGGTGTATGAACGGTACTTGCGCCTAGAGAAGTTTTTCTCCATTGTCTTTGATCGAGAAAAGAGTCCGTATAAAAAATTGTTATTCCGATGAGCGCATTTTTTTACATCGCTAATATCCGATTTCCCACTGAACGCGCGCATGGAATTCAGGTCGCGAAAATGTGCGAAGCGCTCGGAGAGAATGGCGCCAAGGTCACCTTACTGGTTCCAGACAGAAAGACCTTCGCTGGTGATCCATTTTCCTATTATGGGACTCGGCATAATTTTCAGGTCGAGAAAATATCGGTACCGGATGTGGTATCTCTCGGGAGGATAGGGTTTCTCTTTGAGTCGGTCCTGTTCGCGTATCGTGCCGCAAAAAGGCTTCGAACTCAAAATGAAGCGCTCATCTATACGCGCGAGGAACTACCGCTTCTTTTTTTACCCAAAAAGAGTGCCTTTTATGAAATGCATCAACTTCGCGGAAGCTTCCTCGCCAGGCTTTTACTCAAAAGAGCCAAGCGTATCATCGTAATCTCGAACGGGCTTAAAGAGGCTCTTTTTTACATCGGCTACCCTCGCGAACGGGTAGCGGTGGCACATGACGGTTTCGATGAAAGAGAGTTCGGGGTGCGGCTTTCAAAAGGGGAGGCGCGAGCGCGTCTTACACTTCCCAAAGAAGCGAAACTCGCTATGTATATCGGAGGCTTTGAGGTATGGAAGGGGCTTCGCACACTCCTCGATGCCGCAAGGTTGCTCAAGGAAAGGGGCATCAATGTCGCGGTTATCGGAGGCACTGAATTCGAAAATAACTCTCTTTCGATCAAATATCCCGAGGTGCGCTTTTTAGGCTATCGTCCATACACGGAACTTGCCTTCAATCAACAAGCGGCCGATGTACTCGTAATCCCCAATTCAGGGCGAGAGAGAATCTCTCGCGAGTTCACTTCTCCGCTCAAACTTTTTGCCCACATGGCATCGGGACGCCCTATCGTTGCTTCTCGTCTGCCCTCCTTATGCGAAGTTCTTTCAGATGAGAGTGCCTATCTTGTCCCCCCTAATGATCCCACAGCTCTCGCCGAAGGCATCCGCACCGCGTGTGAACGAGAGGAAGAGAGTGAGAGAAAAGCGGCGGTGGCAAATAGCAGAGTACGGGAGTTTACCTGGGTCAAGCGGGCCAAAGACATACTCGCTTTCATCGAAGATTAAGCCTATAATTTCTTACGCGCATGCATCCATACTCGAACATTCTCGTGACTGGCGGAGCCGGATTTATCGGCAGTCATTTTATAAGGTTTCTCCTTTCCACGTATCCTCACATTACGGTGGTCAATGTTGATCTGCTCACGTATTGCGGGAATCTTGAGAATGTGAAAGACGTCTCGAACGACCCTCGGTACCATTTCCGCAAAGCCGACATCGGAGATCTTGAAGCAATGGAGAAAATACTTACAGAGTTTTGTATCGATTGCATCGTCAATTTTGCCGCGGAGTCTGATAACAATAAGGCCGTTCTCTCGCCGCTCGACTTCGTGAAGACCAACGTTCTTGGCACCGCAACCCTTCTTTCGGCGGCACGGAAGACCTCGGTAAAACGTTTTCACCACATCTCAACCTGTGAGGTGTTTGGAGAACTCCCCCTTACCAGCCCTGAACGTTTCGTCGAGGAATCTCCTTATCGGCCGCGCACTCCCTACAACGCATCGAAGGCGTCGAGCGATCTTTTCGTCAAAAGCTACTACCACACCTTTGGCTTACCCGTCACGATAAGCTATTCGGCAAATAATTATGGAACGCACCAGTTCCCGGAAAAAGTAATACCGGTATTCACGCTTAAAGCGCTTAAGAATGAGCCGCTTCCACTCTTTGCATCAACGGGACACAAGCGAGAATGGATACACGTGCTCGACCACTCTAAGGCAATCGATCTTATCTTGCAAAAGGGCGTCATCGGAGAGAGCTACAACATTGGTACGGGTTTTGAGAAAACGATCAGTGAAATTGCGGCAGACATCTTAGGTATATTGCATAAACCTAAAAGCATGACGACCATCGTTCCGGACCGGCTCGGGCACGACTCTCGCTATCTTCTCGATTCAAGCAAAGTTCGGGCACTTGGTTGGAAGCCGGAAATTGTCTGGGAGAAAGGTCTTGCCGAAACAGTGGAGTGGTATGCGAAGAATGCACAGTGGTGGGAGCCGCTCCTCGCGAGGTCCCACTCCTGGAAATGAATGAAACTATGGACGACACAGCTCCAAACGCACAAAGGTTCAACTGGGAGAGAGTGGCGGTGAGCGCGATAGTACTCTTTGCGTTACTATTTTCTCTTCGAGGCCTCACTTCCTACCCCGCGTTTTGGTTTGACGAAGCACTCAATATTCAGGCGGGGCGGAATCTTTCGGAATACGGCTTCCTCAACCTCGAGGTCGCGCCCGGCGTTCCCTATGAGAAGCCATATCACTTAACTACGGGGTATCCTGTCATCGCGCCGCTTGCCGCTCTTTTCTCGATGGTTGGATTTGACTTCGCGTACGCGCGGCTGTACATGATCGGCTGGTTGCTCCTCTTTCTATATTCAGCGTACCTTCTTGCTCGAGCGCATTTCGGGCCGACGATGGCACTCTTATCCTTGCTTCTTCTCGCGACTTTCGCGCCGGTGTATGGCAATGGTGAAACTGTTATCGCGGAAGTTCCCGCCATGGCGCTCTTTTTTCTCGGGCTGTTTTCCCTCAAGAAAGCTTCCTATCGGCCTCCCTTCATCTTTCTTGCGGGTCTCCTACTTGGTCTTGCCGCCGCGATAAAACCTATCTATTTTTTGATCGCTCCGGCTCTTTTACTCTCCGCGATTCTGAAGAGAAACGAATTATCTTTCCGGAGCGAATGGTTGCTTTGGGTAGGGTTCCTTCTTCCGGTTCTGTTGTATGTCTTCACGATCATTCCTCCTAGCGACGCGCTAGAAGAGAGTGGGTCGATACTTTCTTTTTGGCAGAGTCGCACGGCGCAGGGACATCTATTAGAAAATATCAGCGCAAATGTGATACGGATGTTCAAGGAGAGTTCTCTCTTATACACGCTCCTCTTAAGCATACTTGTCTCGTGTACTATCCCCTGGAGAAAAATAATGAAGGGAGAAGTATCACGGTCGCTTCTAATACTTGGGACCTACGGTATGCTCATCTTACTTTTCTTTCTCCAAAGTATCGGCTGGAATCGATATCTTCTCTTTTTTCAGGCCATCGTACTTTTGAGTGTACCACCCTCTCTCCTTAGGCTTCGGTTACATTTCCCCGCACTTAGCTCCTTCTTCTCGGAGAGAGCGCGACAACTTCTGCTTTGCAGTCTCATTGTCATGCAAACGGTACATCTTTTCTTCTTTGCCACAATCTTTAAAGGTACTGGCGCGGACGATTTCTCCTCCCTTCTTAGCAAAGCTCCTTTTGGGAGTATCTATGTCGTCAACTCCGCGGAAGGAGCAGCTTTCGTCCCGCCCTCGCGGCTCTACCACTATTTTGATTTCTTTGAATCAAATCCTCCCATGGAAAATCGTCTCTCGAACCTTGAGAGAGAACGTTTTGCGCATCTCCTTTTCGATCTTGATGATAAAAATGTGTTGCCGTATCTCTCCACAATTGAGAGACTCTACGAGCGAGTGGGGGAGGCACAAGGCGTGACACTTTTTAGTTTAAAGGTTGCTCAAAATCTGTAGACCTAGAGCATCTTCCATGGAGCGAGGACCCCTTCACTAATGATGTTAAGCGACATCTTTGAGGTGCCGGCAGTCCGATTTTTGAAAACGATTGGGATTTCTCTCACGCGCGCGCCGGCTTTGTACAGGAGGTACTTTAGATGGATAATGAACGCGTATCCAGAAAGGTTGATCGTATCGAAGTTTACGGTGGAGAGTATCTTCGCACTGATCGCATTGTACCCGGTAGTGCAGTCCTTGAAAGGAGCGCCAATAATTGTACGAGCATAAAGATTCGCGAAACGAGACAGGAGTCGCCGCCACAGCTCCCAGCCTATTGTCGCGCCGCCGGGTATGTAGCGCGATCCGATGACGAGATCATACTCTGATCGAAGAGCCAGCATTTCTTTAAGGTGCTTCGGATCATGCGAAAGATCGGCATCCATCATGATAAGCGTGGATATTTGAGGATCCTTTAGTGCTTCCTCGAACCCCTGTACGTACGCTTTTCCGAGCCCTTCTTTCCTCCGTCGCGATAGGAGACGTAGTCCCGAGTACGTCTTCTTAAGTTTCTGTATCGCTTCCGCGGTGCCGTCCGGAGAGTTATCATCCACGACGAGAACGTGAATCTCTGGAACAAGACTAAAAATTGCGGGAATGAGATTCTCCACATTTTCTTTCTCATTATAAGTTGGAATCACCACGATTGCCCCGCGTTCACCATCATTCATCGTTTTTTTGCCGCCATGGCACGAACTTCATCGCGGTCATGCTCAAGCATGATGCGCACTAACTCCTCAAAGCTCGTCTTCGGCTTCCATCCGAGCTCTTTATACGCTTTTGAGGCATCTCCTAAGAGACTGTCAACTTCAGCCTTTCGGTAATATTTCGGGTCAATCTTCAGAATGATTTTTCCCTTCTCATCCTTCGCCACCTCATCTTGTCCCTTGCCCTCGAATCGAATCTTAAATCCGATGAGGCGCGCCGCCGTTTCGAAAAATTCGCGCACCGTCCGACTCTCGCCCGTGGCAATTACGAAATCCTCCGGTTGATCCTTTTGGAGCATAAGCCACATAGCCTCAACATAATCTTGCGCAAATCCCCAGTCACGTTTTGCCTCAAGGTTGCCAAGAAGGAGCGTTTCCTGAAGACCTGCTTCGATCTTGGCGAGAGAGTGAGTGATCTTACGGGTCACAAAATGTTTTCCGCGTCGTGGCGATTCATGGTTAAACAGGATACCCGAACAGATAAACAAATGATGTCTATTTCGATAGCCTACGACATAGTCATCATGAGCCTTCTGTTTAGCTTCTCCATAGGGAGAAACGGGATGGAATGGCGAGGATTCACTCTGGGGAGGTTTCGTCTTACCAAACATCTCGCTCGTGGATGCTTGGTAGATGCGTACTGAAGGATTCTCCTTCATGGCCGCGTTGACGAGCCGGCCGACACCGTAGTAGTTGATCTCAAAAGTCTCTTCCGGGCAAAGGAACGAGATACCGACGTCAGACTGCGCCGCAAGATTGTAAATCTCGTCGGGCTTGGCTTCGGCGATGACGCGCTCAAGTGCGCATGCGTCGCGCATATTACCACTCAGGAGTGTAATTTTTCTCTCCTCGTAGAGGTTTACAATACGCATGAGCGGGTCGGTACTGGTGCGGCGGAGCATTCCAAAGACTTCGTAGCCTTTTGCGACAAGGAAATCCGCCAAGTAGGAACCATCCTGGCCGGTAATGCCGGTTATGAGGGCACGTTTTTTCATATCGAACAGTATAGCGTGTGTATTTCTTTTCTTCAATTCGGGGAGAGATAAGTTGCATTATCCCTCGACCCAGCTTACAGTAGATGCGCAAGAAGTTTCGATATAATTCTTTTGGAATTTTTAACATACCATAGATGAAAGGAGTCATTTTAGCGGGTGGCGATGCCACAAGACTTCGTCCACTTACCCTCGTGACGAATAAGCATTTGCTTCCGGTATACAATAAGCCGCTCATTTACTACGGGATCGAAACGCTCGTGAACGCGGGAATTGACCGTATTATGGTCGTCACCTCTCCTCGCCACGTCGAGAACTTCGTGGGGCTCCTCGGTTCCGGCCAGCACTTCATTTCGAAAAGGGACGGCAAACAAATTCAGATCGTGTATGGCATCCAGAACGGGCCGTCGGGAATCGCGGACGGTCTCTATATCGCCAAGGACTATATCGGGAGCGAGAGCTGTGCGCTCTACCTTGGAGACAATATCTTCGAAGATGATCTTCGGGTTCCCATTTCTGATTTCAAGCGCGGGGCGATGGTTTTCCTGAAGGAGGTGACGGATCCAAAACGATTTGGCGTGGCGAACGTGGACGCGAAGGGAAACGTCCTTGGTATCGAAGAGAAACCAAAGGAGCCAAAATCCAATCTTGCAGTGACCGGCCTGTATCTCTACGATCATTCGGTATTTGAGAAAATGATCGGGCAACCTATGTCCGAGCGGGGAGAGTACGAGATCACCTACCTCAACAACAAATACATCGAAGAGGGAACACTAAGATCAGTACGCCTTCGCAAAGAATGGTTCGACGCCGGCACGACCGATAGCTTGCTCGAGGCAGGGAACTTTATGAGGAATAAAAAGCAGGCGTGAGCTTTATGGCAACGACACACCCACACTCACTCTCCATTTTCTTCCCCTGCTACAACGACAAGGGAACGATAGGAACACTCGTGCTTGAAGCCGTCCGGGTCGCGAAGACTTTAACGAGCGACTTCGAGGTGATCGTGATCGAAGACGGTTCAACCGACGGTAGCCGCGAGTTCCTCCTCGATCTTAAGCTGAAAAACGAGATTCCCGAATTCAAACTCGTCCTCCATGAACAGAATAAAGGGTATGGAGCGGTGCTCCAGAGCGGCTTCAAAACCGCCCGCAAGGAGCTTGTCTTTTATACCGACGGTGACGGGCAGTACGATGTGCGGGAACTCCCTCGCCTCTGGGAAAAAATGACGCCCGATATGGACGTCGTCAATGGGTACAAAATCAAGCGCCATGACCCGTTCCACCGCATCATCATCGGCCTTCTGTATCAATATGTGATGAAGTTTGCGTTCGGGCTCGCCATCAAGGACGTTGACTGCGACTTTCGACTCATTCGCCGGAAGGTATTCGATGTGGTTGAGCTAAAAAGCACAACCGGTACCGTCACCATCGAGCTTGTAAAGAGGATACAGCAGGCCGGGTTTCGCTTTACTGAGGTGGGCGTTTCGCACCATTTCCGCACGTACGGCACGTCGCAATTTTTCAATTTCAGGCGCGTGTTCAAAACGCTGTGGAAGCTCATTTTCCTGTGGGTGGATCTTATGGTTATTCATCGAACCGCGAAACAATCAGCATGAAAAGCGCTCTCCTCGCATGGCTTGGCAGGAAGCCCGCTCTCGCGATCATTCTTCGAAGGGCAGTGGAGCTTAACTTTCGGAAAGAGAAAGCGGCCATCCACCGCTTCCTTCTCCCTCTCAAAGAAGGCGCGCAAGTGCTTGATATTGGCTCCGGCACGGGTGAGTTTGCCCCGCTTTTCCCCGTCTTACAGTACACAGGCATTGATCTTGATCCGAAGAATATCGCCTACGCGAAACGGCACTACCCGCATCGCTTCGACGTTGCGGACGCGACGGCTCTCCCGTTCTCGCCCCAGAGTTTCAGCGCGGCGCTCATCGTCGGCGTCCTGCATCATCTTTCAAAGGAGGACGCCGCACAAGCGCTTCGAGAGCTCCGGCGCGTGCTCCTGCCAGGCGGGCGCGCACTTATCATGGAAGATACGCACTCACCTCGCTTTTATGTCCGCTCCATGCAGAAGATAGATCAGGGAGCTCACATCAGGAGTTTCGAGGAGTGGCAATCTCTCATCGGGAGCGCCTTCACCCTGGAAGAGGCGGGCAGATTCCACAATGGCCTTGCCCATTACTCATATTTTGTCTGTCGGAGTTGACCAAGCGCGTCAAACTAGCGATACTACAGTGCGTTATGAAGACTAGTCCCACACATGATGTGCCTCCGGGCAAGCTCGAGAGATGCCAGATCACCGGCTCGAAGAATCTCTTTGAGGTTATTGATCTTGGTCATCAACCACCCTGCGACTCGCTTCTTTCCAAGGAGATGCTCGACCAGCCTGAAGTTCACTACCCGCTTCGCCTCATGATCTGTCCCGATTCCGGCCTCGCACAGCTTGACCACATCGTTGATGGCAAGGTCATCTATCCTGCGAGCTATCCCTATCGGGCCGGCATCTCGGAGCCACTGCGCGTCTATCAGAAGGCATTTGCCGACGGTATCGTCAAAGATTTCGGCGTACCCAAAGACTCGCTGTGTGTTGATGTCGGTTCAAACGATGGGACACTGCTTACCGGTTTTCGCCGGAACGGGATGCGCACACTTGGGGTGGAGCCGACCGATATCGCTAAGATCGCGAGGAAAGAGAACAAGATCGATACCCTCCAGGAATTCTTTACGGAAGAAGTGGCCAAGGGAATCGTCAAAAAACATGGTGAGGCGAAGGTCATCACCATGACCAACGTCTTTGCCCACATGGCTCCACTCGGCGAGGTGATGCGTGGCCTTAAAACTTTACTCGATATGAGTGGTGTCTTCATTACCGAGAGCCAGTACTTACTCGATGTCCTCGAAGGCAATCAGTTCGACGGTATCTATCACGAGCATATCCGAACGTATAGTCTAAGATCTCTCGTCACGCTTGCTCCTTACTACGACCTTGAGGTGTTCGACGTCACTCGCGCGTCGCGATACGGGGGCAATATTCGCGCCTACTTCGCCCGTAAAGGAGTACGCAAGGTGCACACACGAGTTAAGGAACTTCTCGCACTTGAAGAGAAGGCAGGCCTTTTCAAACCGGAAACCTGGGCGGCATGGAGAGCGCGCGTCGCGGAAAATCGGCGGCGCCTCATGGAGCTTGCGTATGCAGCGAAGCGAAAAGGGCTGCGCTTCGTGGCAGATTCGTGTCCCGGCCGCGGCGCGGTGCTCGTCAACTACTACGGGCTCGATGAGACGCTTATGCCATACATCGCGCAACTTCCCGGCTCTGAGAAGATAGGGAAGTTTCTCCCGGGGACGCATATTCCTATCGTTGACAACAAGATCATCCTAAAGGAACAACCGGACTATATCGTTATACTGGCCTGGCACTATGGCGACTACATTATCAAAGAATGGCGGGCGAAAGGAGTTACCTCTACGTTCGTCCTTCCGCTCCCAGAGTTTAAGATAGTAAAATGATGATCCCGTTCTATGATCTGAAGAAGATACACGCTCGTTACAAAGAGGAGCTTACAGATGCGGCCGCGCGCGTCATAGAGGGAGGTCAGTACATTCTCGGGCAGGAAGTGGAGGCTTTCGAAAAAGCCTTTGCGCTCTACTGCGGCGTACCGTACACAATCGGCACGGGCAACGGACTCGACGCACTCACTCTCATTATCCGCGGATACAAAGAACTCGGCGTGCTAAAGGAAGGTGACGAGGTGCTCGTGCCGGCGAATACCTACATCGCGACCATTATCTCCATTACCGAAAACCGCCTGAAACCGGTGCTCGTGGAACCGGATAGACATACTTACAACCTCGACGCGGCACTTCTCGAAAAGCATATTACCTCAAAGACAAAGGCGATACTCATCGTGCATCTCTACGGAAGGGTCGGCTACTTTGAAGCGCTACACCTCCTTGCAAAGAAACATCATCTCAAGATTATTGAGGATGCCGCCCAAGCGCACGGGGCGGAATATAAAGGGATAAAAACCGGCGCACTCGGAGACGCTGCCGGGTTCAGTTTTTATCCGTCTAAACCCCTCGGTGCGCTCGGAGATGCGGGCGGGGTCACTACAAGTGATTCGAAACTGGCTGGAGTCGTACGAGCCCTCCGCAATTACGGAAGTCACGAAAAATATCACAACCTCTTTCAGGGAGTGAATAGCCGTCTTGATGAACTGCAGGCGGCATTGCTTCGAGTAAAGCTCACCCATCTTGATACAGAAAATGAAGAAAGGCGCACTATCGCGCAAAGGTACCTTCGGGAGATACGGAATGAGAAGCTCATACTGCCCGAGGAACCAGCTTCTTCAAAGGAGCATGTCTGGCACCTGTTTGTCGTCCGCACCAGAAAGCGGGACGCATTTCAAGCATATCTTGCACGGAAGGGTATTGAGACTCTGATCCATTACCCAATTCCCCCTCACAAACAGCCTGCATTTAAAACATGGAGCACTATGAGCTACCCCGTGAGCGAGGAGATACACAAAACGGCACTCTCGCTTCCGCTTAGCTCCGCGATGAGTGAAGAGGAGGTGGGGGAGGTCATCAATGCGTGTAATGAGTTTGAATAACACTAAGTCACATGATCCCTTTTGAGTCACTGCGAAAGCGCGTATTCATGGGGTGCAGGAAACACCAGGTCGCTCTTTACGGCGCCCTTCTTGTAGGCGCGATCTACATCGCCCCGCACCTTTTCTTCATGGCCTCCCTTGGCGAGGCGTATCGCGGGATTCCGATGATGCGTACTTCCAATGAAGATTTTTATCTCGCGCGTGTTCAAGAAATACTGGATGGACACCCCGGAGTCGGCTCTCCGGCATTTTGGGAATATAAAGAGGGGCCGCCGCTTTCACCTCCGGTGGGGGAGTTTCTGTACGCGCTTCCCAGTCTCATCTTTGGTATTTCACCGACCAGCACACTTCTTTCGAGCAGGTTTTTTCTACCCGCGCTTCTCTTCTTTCTTGTCTACCTGTTGGTACGGAGATTGAATGAAGATGAAGATACCTTTGCGAGCACCCTAAGTGCCATTGCGGGTGGACTACTCGTAACCCTTGGCTACGATCTTGTTGACTACCGAGCGGTTTGGAGTTTTTTAAATCAAACAGCTTCCCCAGTCCATTTCCTTGTTTGGTCGAGGCCGATCAATCCCGTGCTTGGGGCTATACTACTTTTTTCTTTTTTCCTTTCGCTCACATCGCTTGTGCAAGGAAGTCCTTACCGGAAATGGACAATAGCTAGTGCTTCCGCATGTTTCGCCCTTATGATAGGAAGCTACTTTTTCAGCTGGGGCATCGCCCTTTCGGTTATCACTTTTCTCGCGCTCACCTACCTGTTTCTTCGGAAATACCGCATTGTCGGCGATCTCTCGCTCATTGTTCTTTTTACCGCGATTCTTTCTTCCCCGTATTGGTACGCAACATGGCGAGCGGCACAGAGCCCCTGGTACGAAGCATCGGTGTTCCGAAACGGTCTCTTTTACACCCACTACCCGTTGCTTAACAAGTTCCTCCTTGCCGCGCTCCTCGTCTTTCTGCTCCTCGCGCTCCTTGAGTTTTTACAAAAACGACGCATCGGTATGCCATGGGGTATCAAAACATGGCATACCTTTTCTCTCGCTTTTCTCCTCGGGGGCTTGTGGGTTTACAGTCAACAGATGGTTACCGGGCGCACCGTGTGGCCCTATCATTTTGTACAGTACACCATCCCTCTCTCTATGGTGGTTATCACGGTAAGCCTTTTTCACACGCGGAAATTTCTTTTCTACGGATGGCATACTTTCGTTTCCGCGGCTCTGCTGGGGTCACTTTTATTCGCGATCTTGCTACAGGGGAGTGTGTATGAGCAGTCTCTTTCGTACTACACTAGGCTCCAATCAAAAGCTTCACTTTTCGATTTTTTGAATAGAAGAGAAAGAGATTGCGTCGTGCTCGTCGCGGACCGGGCCGCGGAGAGCTACACCCTTCATGGTCTCATTCCCGCTTTCACACATTGCAACACCTATAATTCAAACTGGGGGTATTCACTGATGCCCGACGAGCGAATACAACATAATTATCTTGTATATCTCCTTATGCGGGGTGTTACCGCGGAGGGAGTGGAAGCATATGTTCACAATAATGAAGGAGACGCGCGCGGCTACCTTTTTTCCAACTGGAAGGGGCTTTACGGCATCAGAGATTTTCCGGATTTTTCAGATACCGTAACGGAAGAACGGCTCGCAAAAATTCCAGAAATCTACCGGGCGTTTCTCGAAAAGGACATCACACAGGAACTTAGAAAGTACCGCCTCGACTATCTTCTATTTGAAGGTAAGCCGACTGCAGAACTGCTCCAGAGGTTAGACATCTCTTCCTCCGCTCCTATTTTCGAAGAGGGGGGAGTCTTTGTGTATGCGTTTTCTCGTTCATCCCCCTAACTCGTGCCTATTCTCGGAATATCCGCGGTTCACCGCGATAGCGCCGCAGTGCCTGTTGTAGCTTCGGGAAATCTAAGAACTTGAAGGAGAAGGAGCATTACACTCCTTCGAAATACCCGAGGATCGCTACACCACTTTTTGAACCAGAAGCGTTTTTTGATTTTTACATTCGGGCGGGCTATAGTTATCCACGCTTCCATGGAACAAGAGAGCCCTCAAGCCGTACCTACCTTTGCGCGAAAGTTCGACAAACTGGCCTTATTTCATCCAGTGTTCTTGGCCGTGTATCTTATGCTGTTTCTCTTTTCATACAACAAGGAGCAGTTGCAGTTTGGAAACATTATCCTACCTCTCCTTCTCACCCTACTCTTTGTAGGTGGGGTATATCTTGTCACCTTCGCTTTTATCAAGCATAAGCAGACATCGGCGCTTATCGCATCTCTTAGTCTCATTTTCTTTTTCGCCTATGGCACGGCGTACGCCCCGATCGAGTACCTTAAAATCGGAGATGTCATCGTCGGACGGTTTCGGTACTTCTTTCCCGCGTGGTCGCTCCTCTTCCTTCTTATCGCGTACGGGATTGTGAGGATGCGCAGCTATACCAAGATCGCAACAAAGTTCATCGCCGTCGTTGGACTGACCCTCTTACTTTTCCCCGTGATTGATATTGCCGCCTTCACTTTGCGAAACAACGATGAGGTCTCTCACACTTTCACAGGCCTCAAATCGGGCGAGGAAACTATCGCAGAAAGTCCTGACATTTATTACCTCATTCTTGATCAGTACGCTCATGCAGAAACGCTTAAAGCGGCAGGCTTCGACAATACGTCTTTCATAAACGCACTTGAAGACAGAGGCTTTATGGTCAGGAAGAGAAGTGCGACCAATTATCCACTCACCAGCACTTCGCTCACCTCGTCACTCAACATGAGATACATAGAGGGGGAAAGGGAACTCGAAGACGCGGGAAGACAAGCATTTCGTGCCATACGCGATAACGCCGCTCAACGGTTCCTAAAGAACCGTGGGTATACCACCATTCACTTCGATACAGGAGTAAGCATTACCGAGTATAATGAGTTTGCGGACGTCAACATCTCCTGCGGACGAGTGAGCGAACTTTGGGCGCTCATTATACGGATGACGCCGCTCAAGATCCTGGATCGCCGCTATCGGATTGTTGACGGTGATCATCGAGGAAGAATCCTCTGTCAGTTTGAGCGACTTGCCGAGGTTCCTTTCATGGAAGGAGAGATTCCCAAATTTGTTTTTGCGCATATCGTTTCTCCGCATGCACCCTTTGTGTTCGGCCCAAACGGCGAAAATGTAGATACATCTTTTCTCGGTGTTGACGTTGAACAACCAGGCGGAGAGAAGCTGTATCTTGAACAACTTCAGTATCTTAATACACTTGTTCTCGACACGGTGACCAAGATACAGGAACGCTCGAAGCGTCCGCCCGTTATCATTATCCATTCAGACCACGGGTCAAGCTCGCGCCCGAGGGAGGTGTGGGATAATCCAACAGACGAGTTTTTGAACGAGAGAATGCGAAACTTCATGGCGCTCTACGCTCCCACCGTAGATCGAGAGATTTTCGCGAAAAAGGTAACGACTCCAGTGAACATCTTCCGCTTCATCTTCAATGAGTATTTCGACGCCAACTTTCCGTTACTTGAGGAACGTAGCTACTTCGCGTCGATCAAGAAACCTTTCATTTTTACCGATGTCACCGATCGTTTAGAGTTCGCCTCCCCTGACGTGTTTCCGCCTTCGAAGCGGTAGGGACTTTTGAGTTTTCGAGTGCGACATTATCAATTAATCAGCATATATATGAGACACACCACACATCGGCGGCAGCATATTCTCGGCATGGTCGGCTTACTCGCCGTGCTTTCACTTATTGTACCGCGATCGGCGAGCGCCTATCTTGATCCCGGAACGGGGAGCTTCATCATTCAGGTCCTTCTTGCCGCAGTTGCGGGTGTGGGCTACTTGGTTAAGGTGTTTTGGAATGGTATCAAGAACTTTTTCTCCTCGCTTTTCTCGAGTAAGCGAAAGACGCCGCCTGAGGGTATGAGCACTAACCATGACCAAGATCAAAAAGGAACTTCGTGATTGTTTTCGATTCTTTTTCCGGACGACTGCAGAAGAAAAACGAATCGTCTTTTACTCCGAATACCGAAGCTATTATTCGTATTTTGAAGGTGCAATACGGGAGCTCTTAGAGACGCATAAAGCTCCTCTCTGCTATGTCACTTCTGACTTTTCGGATCCGATCTTGCAAAGCCCTCTCCCCATTCGGACATTCTACGTACATCGGTTGCTCCCTCTGTTCATGTTATTTCTTGACGCGCGTGTGTGCGTTATGACGCTCACCGATCTCAATAAATTTCACCTCCGCCGCTCGATGCGGAACGTACACTACGTCTACATCTTCCATTCACTCATCAGCACGCACATGCAGTATCGGGAAGGAGCCTTCGACCATTACGATACGATTCTCTGTGCCGGCCCGCACCATATGAGGGAAATCCGCCAACGGGAGGAGATGATAAATTTGCCGAAGAAGAATCTTGTACCGGCCGGCTACTACCGCGTGGAGCGCGTAAAAGAGGCCTTCCTATCGGCGCCTTTAAAACTCTCATCAGAACCGAAAGTCGTTCTGGTAGCGCCTTCGTGGGGGAAGCAGAACATTCTTGAAGTCTGCGGAGCTTCGCTCGTGCGGCTACTAATTGCTGCGGGACATCATGTCACCGTGCGTCCTCACCCCGAAACGATGCGACGCTCTCCGGAACTTATCGCCAATCTTGAAGACGAATTCGGTAGGATGAAAGGATTCATACTCGAAAAATCAGTGGCGGGCTTTTCTTCACTCGTTGCGGCAGATGTTCTTATCACCGACTGGTCGGGAGTGGCGTTCGAATACGCCTTCGGGACCGAACGTCCGGTCCTGTTCCTGGATGTTCCAAAAAAGGTTAATAACCCCTCATTCGAGACGTTGCACCTCCAGCCTCTAGAGGTGGTGGCGCGCGAGAAGATCGGCATTGTCATCTCTCCTACGCGCCTCGAAGAAGTAATCCCGGCTATCACCAAGCTCGTGGAGAAGCGAGAAGAGTACCACACATGCATCAGGACTTTGCGCAGTGAGACGGTGTATGAGCTCGGCTCATCGTCTAGGGCAATGGGAGAAAGTATTATGAGTCTTGCCCGCTCTCTATGATTGCACCCACCCCTTCCTCGGCACTCGTCACCAAAGTTCTGCGTGAACTTCCTCCTTTCGAGACGGAGCAGGAGGGACAGATCTACACAGCCCTCATCGCAGAGAGACTTCTTCGTGCCTGGCCGCAGAACCTTTCCAAAGATGACCTCGAATTTCTGAATATACTTTGCCGCAAGATCGAGGTCACGAAGAAACTTCTCTTGTCGTATGAGCTTCAGTGGAAACAGCCGAAGATACCGGTAGCACTGCCTCCTTCTTTTTTCCCTTTGATACTCTCTGTGCTCCTATTTCTTCCTGCTTTTCCCGGAGGAGACAAAGGACAGGCATTAAAACAGCTTAGCGCCGCATTCACGCTTATTGACCGCGCGGGAGATGGGGGAGGTGTGAGTGTACTAGACGAACTTCGCCGCTACGCGGAGGAGAGATTAACTCTGCTCACGAAAGACTGATATGCACACCCTACCCCTCACCGTGCTTGTTCATGAAGGACCCAATGCTCGCGCGTATCTCATGCGACTAAGGCGCCTTGGCCTGCGACCCTCTGCTATCGTGCTCTTGGTATCAAGGGAGTACCCCGGCACCAAGAAAGAAATTCCCGGTTGGCTTCCGTCGTCTCTCAAAATGAGTTACGCACAGCGCGTACAGGAATCGGCAGAGCATTATTGGCCGCGGCATATCAGGAAAGCCTTTCCCGCACTTTTCGAAGCGATGCGCATTCCGCTTGAAGCGGCGTATGGAGAAATCGATTGGGACGAAATGCTTCCCTCACAACCTTACGAATCGTATGCCGACAGCGTCGAGAGAGTCTTCATTCGAGATTTTCGCGACCCCGCCTTGTACCAGGCACTCCTACGCCTCAAGTATAAAACACTCCTCTTTACCGGTGGGGGGCTTGTTCCCGCCGCACTCCTTTCCATACCCGGTATCCGTTTTCTTCACGTACATCCAGGCACACTCCCATTCGTGAGGGGCGCTGATGGTCTTCTTTGGTCCATACTTACCCGCGGTTTCCCCGGGGCAAGTTGCTTTTATATGCAGCCTGGACTTGATATGGGCGATGTTATCGAAACGAAAGATCTTCCGAATATCGTTTTTCCTCTTCGGGGGATAAAGCGCCCTCCTGATCCAACCCTCTACAGGGCCCTCTTTTCCTACTACGATCCGCTGTTGCGCGCGGACTTCTTAGCGGCTATACTGGCGAAGTCTAAGGACATGGATCTAGCCAATCTGTCAAGTTCGGTACAAGAGTTGTCGGTGGGCATCACGTATCATTTTATGCACGAAAAGCTTCGACATCGCGCGCTCCAAAAATTATTTCCTTCATACACCTCGGTTTAATTTTATCCAAAACCTTCATGATGCATGACTATCGCCCATATTATAATACCTATTCCATGTGTGCGCCGATGGTGTTCGCGAAGGATGCTCTTTTCTCACGCGGTTCGACAAAACGGATTTCACTCATCAACCGTCTTCGTGATTATGTCGGGCTTCGAGATGCTCCCACTTTATTCTCCCTTCATCGAAAGATGAGTGAGCGTTTGTTCTTTGACCGCACTTGGCAAAGTCATGACTATGGAGAGGGTTATTTCTATCAGAGCTTTGATCGGATCGGCGTAAGGGGCCTCCGAGATACGAAGGCTCGCGTCGAAGCCATGGGTCTTCGGGATCTTCTGCGCGGAAAACATGTTATCGATATCGGTTCCAACGCGGGGTTTCTCTCACTTTCTCTCGCGGATGTTGCAAAAGAAGTTGTCGGCTTGGAGAATAACCCTGACCTTGTCGCTGTGGGTAATCTCGCTCGTGACTATTTGAGAGTACATAATGTCACTTTCGTCACTTCTTCTTTCGAGGACTTCACTACTTCGAAGGTTGCCGACGTCATACTTTCCTTCGCGAACCATTCCACGTATGATGGAAATACAAAGCAATCGGTCGAGGAATATTTCGAGAAATGTAAGCGCCTCCTTCATCCCGGAGGTCTCCTCATTTTCGAATCCCACCACCCGACCTACGAATCTCCTGAAGCGCTTCAGCATGTCGTTTTGGTGATTGAGCGCCTCTTTCATATTCGCGAACGAAAGGTGCTTATGGCAGGGACATTTTTCGATCGGGGACGAACGTATATCGTGGCAGAACGTAGCTAACTAAGAAGGGCGCATTTCAGTTTTATGTGGTAACCTCACTTTCGCTCCACTTTCATGGTCTCAGAAAAGAAAATTAGGAAAGTAGTCTATACTCCAGTTGTCGGGGATCTTTTCAATTTCGGACATCTCCAGTTCTTGCGTTACGTACGCCTTCTCGGGGATCACCTCATCTGCGGCGTGATGACCGACGACGCGGTGGCGTCCTTTAGGCAGAGGCCTATTGCGAACCTCGATGAACGAAAAGCTATATTTGAAAATCTCGCCTTTGTTGACCAGGTAATGGTTCAAGATAGCAAGGACCCGGAAGGGAACCTACGGAGTATCCGGGGAAAATGGAAGGATGCCGAGATCACACTCGTCTATGGTAGCAACTGGAAAACACTCCCGAGAGGAGAGTTCCTAAAATCGATCAAGGCACGGGTCGTGCACCATCCGCATTTTTATAACAAGTTCGCAGACTCCGAAATCGTCCGGCACCTTCTTACGAGCTACCGGCAAGAGTTTCAAAACCCGAGCGAATTTTTCCAGTATTTCAAACTTCACGACTTCATGCCGGACACGCAAAGCAAGGCCGAGCAATTTTCGCTCGGCACAAAAGGAGATACACTCCAAGCAATTCGCCCGCTTCTCACAAAATCGGTCATTGAGGACCTGCTCATCTTTACGGAGGAGGAGTGGAAGAGACATTCTTCCGTGATTGGCAAGAACATTCGGGACACGTTTTCTCCCGACACCATCGTTGTGCGAAGTTCCGCGCAGCGTGAAGACACCTCCACCTCATCTATGGCAGGGGTTTTCCAGAGCGTCCTTGGCGTCGATTCCAAGAGTCAGTCTGATGTGGCCGCGGCTGTGATGAGCGTCATCCGTTCATATCATGCGGAAAGAGAGACAATCTCCAATAATCAAATACTTGTGCAGAGGCAGACGAAGGACATCAAGATAAGTGGAGTCATCTTCACGCGGGTCATGGAAACTAACGCACCCTACTACGTCATCGACTATGACGACACGACCGGGATGAGCGATCGCGTGACCAAAGGACAGGGACACGCCTCCATGAAGATGTATCGCTTCACCGATCCAAAATTGTATCCAAAGGAGTTTCGACCGCTGCTCGCGGCAGTGAAAGAGATAGAAGAACTGATTCCAAAGATAAGCTTGGATATCGAATTCGCCATAACCAAGAAAGGAAAGGTAGTTATCTTTCAAGTGCGTCCGCTTTCGGTGAACGCGGGCCATAACTACCTCGACAATATCCGAACTAAGAAGATAATCGAACGATTTAAGGAGGAATTTGCTTCGCTCCAAAGGGCGAAAAGTCATCTTGCAGGCAACACAACCTATCTCGCTGATATGCCCGACTGGAATCCAGCCGAGATTATCGGGGATCGCCCAAATCATCTCGATCAATCTTTGTACGCGTACATTATCACGAATCATGCGTGGCACAGGGCACGGACCTCCCAAGGATACGCTAACGTGGATCCGGCACAGCTTGTGGTGATGTTTGGCGGTAAGCCATACGTAGATGTGCGAAGCTCTTTCAATTCGTTCGTTCCGGCCGATCTTCCCCAAAAGCTTAGGGAAAAGCTCGTTCTGTTTTACCTTCACAAGTTGAAGACCCACCCTGAACTTCAGGACAAAGTCGAATTCGATATTGTCTTTACCTGTTTTGATCTCACTTTTTCCCAGCGTTCAAAAGAGCTTCGGAAACACGGATTCAGTGAGAAAGAAATACAGACCTTCAAGATCTCTCTCCTTTCCCTGACAAACAAACTTTTGGAGAACTACACCGAGGAAGTGAAAAAAGATCTTGCGGCGGCGGTGGCCCTCCGTCCCAAGCGATCCGTAATCGGGCAACTCGCCAAGGAGAAGGCGCACGATCCCCGAGAGCTCCTCTCTTTGGCGAGAGAACTTCTCGATCATGCCGTGAGCTCCGGTACGATCCAATTTTCTCGCCTCGCGCGCCTCGCTTTTATCGGCAAAATCCTGCTTCGGAGTTTGGTGTCACGAAAAATCATTGATACTGCAATCTATCATGAGTTTCTTTCGTCCATCTCGACCGTCGCGACGAAAATGGATGAGGATTTCCTTGCGTACACGCGAGGAGAGCTCCACCCCCGCGAATTTCTCGCGCGATACGGGCATCTCCGTCCCGGGACGTACGATATCACGAGTCTTCGCTACGATGCCGACCCGGCACTTCTTGTCGCTACGGCACCTCCATCAACGGGGCACCCGAAAAAAGAATCCTTTGTGCTTCCCGGAAAAACGGCTCAAAAGATCACCGCCGTGTTTAGAAAAGAAGGATTAGCATTTGATGCGTCGTATTTTTTTGAATTTCTCAAAACCGCGATAGAAGCTCGCGAATTTTCTAAGTTTGAATTTACCAAAAACCTGAGCGATGCAATCGAATGTATCGCAAAAGCCGGAGCACTCCTCGGATTCTCAAGGGAAGAGATGTCTTCCCTTGATACGGAGAACCTCTTTGACCTACTTGAAGTGGAGGATGTAAGGGACATGCAAAGAGCGTGGAAAGATCTCATCCGTTACCGCATGGAGGAAAAGGAAGAGCACAAAAAGGTGCTTCTCCCGCCAATTATATATTCTCCGCAAGATCTTGAGATCATTGCTCCGTACGTCGCAAAGCCTAACTTTATTACCGAGAAGAAGGTAGAGGGGAAAATCGTGAATCTACGTATGACAAATAAGAGCACACTCGCTATCAAGGGAAATATTGTGCTGCTCGAGAACGGGGATCCGGGATACGATTGGATTTTTACAAGAAAGCCTCTCGGTCTTATCACGAAGTATGGCGGTGTGGCTTCTCATATGGCGATACGATGCGCCGAATTCGGCCTTCCTGCCGCTATCGGCTGCGGAGAAGTTATCTTTTCGGAGTTAGCACAAGCGAAAGGCGCCCTGCTTGATTGTGGGAAGAAGAAAATCATAGTACGTTAGAGACATGCAGATTCTCATTTCACAACGCGTGGTAAGGCGGGAAGGACGAGGAGATATGGACGCGCTCGAGACGAACTATGTGGAGTTCTTCCGAGGATTTGGGGTGAAGGTTTTGCCGGTCTCAAATACACTCCGCGACATTGAAGGCTACGTGTCGGGGTTGTCCGTAGACGGGGTGATTCTTTCTGGCGGCAACGACGTGAATCCAAGGTTATATGGAGAAACAGCTACTCCCGACAGCGATTATTCCGAGGCTAGGGATACTACGGAGCGTTTACTTCTTGAGTTTGCCATAAAAGGAAAATTACCGGTACTCGGTATCTGCAGGGGCACGCAGTTTATCAACGTCTTTTTCGGAGGGAAGCTCGTGCAGGATATCTCCAACGCAACCGGGGGAGATCATCTTCATCCGCATGAGGCAGAGATATCCGACGCAGAGGCGCGCGCGTACCTCGGCAAAAGCAGTATGCAGGTCAATTCGTATCACCGGCAGGGCATCACGCCCGGGGAGCTTTCGCTGAACCTTCGCCCGTTTGCCATCGGGAAGGACGGAAGCATCGAGGGGATATATCACGCTACTCGCCCGATCGCGGGCCTCATGTGGCATCCGGAACGGCAGGGCTCTGACAAGGAAACGGATGCGAAGCTCATTGCCGCCTTTGCAAAAGGAGAATTATTTTGGAAAAAGGCATGAAAGCAATCATTTTAGCGGCAGGCCGCGGTACGAGGCTTAGCAAATACACCAAAGACCTGCCAAAGTGCATGCTTGAGTTTGGAGGAAAGACGCTTATTCTGCGCCAGGTGGAAACGCTTCGAAAGGCCGGTATTTCCGACATCACTTTGATTAAGGGGTATCTTGCCGAGAAGATACAAATTCCGGGCGTGAAGTACTTGGTGAACGAACGCTATGCCGAGACGAACATGGTCGGCACGCTTATGTGCGCTAAAGAGGAGCTGGGGGGAGATACTCTTATTTGTTACGGGGACATCATCTACGAAGAAAAAGTACTCCGCGCGGTGCTTGCGGACAAAAGCGACATCGGGGTCGTTGTGGATGAAGATTGGCGGCCGTATTGGGAGGCGCGTCACGGAGATTCGTTGATCGATACCGAGAGTCTTGTCGTAGGGAAAGGGGGGAATATCATTGAGCTCGGAAAAGCCGATCCGCCTCCGGAAAAAGCGAAGTTGCGTTATGTCGGTCTCATCAAGCTTTCGAGAAAGGGAGTGGAACAGTTGAAGCGGGTCTATGAGGGGAATCCCGTGCTCTTCGATACATCCTACATGACCGATCTCTTGCGGGCGATAATTGACGCAGGATTTCGCGTAGATCCTATTGTGGTGCGGCACGGCTGGCTTGAGTTCGACACGAGCGAGGATTATGAAAAGATGACCGTGCTTCTTGAAAGTAACAAGCTCGCCCCGCTTTTTAGGATATAAGCTTCGATGCAGACGATCCAACGCAAAGGACGGAAGTCTCTTACGGTTTTTCTGCATTTGTAGTATCTTAGAGAAGTTTAGGGTTATACCTATGATGGAAAAAACCGCAAAAATATATGTCGCAGGACATCGCGGACTTGTAGGATCGGCCCTCGTTCGCCGCCTCACCGCGCTTGGCTATTCCAATCTCCTCACGCGGACTCGCGCAGAACTCGACCTCTTGGATTCGAAAGCAGTTGCGGATTTCTTTCTGAAGGAGAAACCTAATTACGTCTTTCTGGCTGCCGCGCGCGTTGGAGGCATTCTCGCGAATAAGACCTATCCGGCAGATTTCATCTACGAGAATCTCCTTGTACAAACGAACGTCATTCATGAGGCCCATCTGCACGATGTTAAGAAGCTCCTCTTTTTAGGAAGTTCATGTATCTATCCTCGCCTCGCACCTCAACCGATGAAGGAATCTTATCTCCTTTCAGGTGAGCTCGAGGAAACGAACAGGGCCTATGCTATCGCCAAAATTGCCGGTATCATCACGTGTGAGTCATACCGCGACCAGTATGGGCTTCAATCGGTTTCGGTGATGCCGACGAACCTTTATGGCCCAAATGATAACTTCGATCTTGAGCGTTCCCACGCGTTCCCCGGTCTCATCCGTAAGTTTCATGAGGCGAAGGTGCAGGGTAGGGAAGAGGTCGTGCTTTGGGGCACGGGCACTACCAAGAGAGAATTTTTGCACGCTGACGATCTTGCCGATGCCTGCATCTTTCTCATGAACACTTACGCGGGTAAGAAAATCGTCAATATCGGAACTGGGGAAGATATTTTCATAAAGGATTTCGCGCAGATGGTCAAAGAGGTCGTCGGTTTTCAGGGCCGCATTTTATGGGATGCGACAAAGCCCGATGGAACACCGCGTAAGCTTCTCGACGTAAGCCACCTTCACGATCTTGGCTGGCATCACCGGGTAGGTTTACGGGAAGGCCTCGAGGAAACCTATAAATGGTTCCTTGTCCATGTCGCGCCATCCCTGCCCATTTCAGAAAAGAAATAAAGATATGCGGATCTTTTACATAACTACAAAACTGAACTTCAATCAGGGCGGGTCGAATATTGAGAACGATCTTATCATGCGGACGCTCCAAGGAATGGGGAATGAAGTGACTATGGTAACTGTCTTTTCGCGCTTTAATCATATCCCCGAACCTCTGCCGTACGGCCATATCAAAGAGGAGCTTACTACTGCGAGGCAGCTCGGCATTCAGTGGGGTGTTTTCCGTCTGCTCCGAAAGTACGCAAAGTCTGCCGATTTCTTCTTTGTTGATGGGCAGACATTTCTCTATGGCGCGGGACTGTATCGAACGCTTGGAGGCAAGGTTCCGGTGTTCGCCTATTTCGTGCGCGAGCTCATGGCATGGCCGGAAAATGTTTCAACACTTATTACCAGTAGGCAAGCGAGCATTCCTCTTTGGTATCGTACCAAACGGAAAACGCGCTTCCTCATCGAGCGATATCTTTGCATACCATTTGCAAACTGGATCGACTTTTTTGCCTTCGGCTCGCCACAACTTCAAAAAGAGTATGAAGATTTCGGTCTGCGCGCCGAGAACAAAAGTATCATTATCGGGGACCCCTATCCTTGGAGAGAGGTGATGCAAAAGAGCGGCATTACCGAAGATTCATACGCCTTGCGTAACAAGAAGAGTGGCAAGGTGCGACTCTTCTATTCCAACCGCATGGCACCGGGGAAAGGATTCGACCTTTTGGTGCGTGCGTTTTCTCTTGTTCCAAACAAAGAACGCTTCACCCTCGTTCTTGGCGGGGCTGGGCCAGAGGAGCCGCTCATTCGGCAGATGGTCAGCGACCTCAATCTGGAGACCCATGTTGAGTTTTCCGGCTGGATACCCAAAGAGGACTATTATGTCGCTCTCAAGCAGGCAGATATCTTCATTCATCCAAGATGGCGCGAGGCCCAACCCTCCATTGGACTTATGGAGGCGATGGTGTTTGGCCTCCCCTGCATCGTCCCGAAGGGGACCGGACTTCACTGGGTGGCGGGAAAAGGCGCCCTGCCGTTCCGATTCGACGATGCGGAGGATCTTGCGACCATGATTGAGAAATTAGGAGGTGACAGTACGCTTCGAGCAAAGCTGTCAGAGAACTGTTACCTTCGACTCAAGGAGGGGGATGTCAACTACGAGAAAACAATCCCCGCAGTCCTCGAAATTATGAAGCGTCTACGAGGGTAGATCTTGTTTCATACAAAAGAGGTTTACAAAATCTGTTTCCCGCAAAAGCTCCGCGGGAAGATTCTTTGAGTTCGGGTCTACGGGAAGTAATGTATCTTTTTGGATCGCGAATATCTTAAATCCAAGCGAGGAGAGCTCACGGAAGAGTGCATCCTGTGAAAATCCCGCCTGTGTTTGGCAGGACGGATTCCACTCTACAACGAGGCAAATGGAAGGCGCACTAAGCGTCTTACGCGCTCCGCGAATCGCCCCCATCTCTCCGCCTTCAATATCCATTTTTATAAGATCAACGCGCGTCTCACCTTTTTCCACGAGAAAAGCGTCAAGTTCCACCGATTCTACAGAAATAACCTCTCTTTGTCGTGCCTCGTCCGGCACGAGACTGTGACACCCAGTCTTTTCGCTTCGATAGAAATTCATTGGTTTTTTGGCGTCGGAAACTGCCACTTTGCATGTAGTCACGTTTTTGAGGCGCCTCGTATTTTTCTCAAGTAACCCGAAGTTTTCAGGATCTGGCTCGAATGCATATATTTTCCCTCTGTTGCCCACGAGCTTCGAAAACAGGCGTGTAAAGTATCCAATATGCGCGCCCACGTCCACCACGACCATGCCCGGCTTAATTATTCTCTTGAAGAGATCATATGTTTCTTTTTCATAGATGCCCCAGAGCATATTAAGCTTCCACCGCCGTATGTAGTTATCCGGAAAAGAAAAGCCGTAGAACTTCGCGAGGAGAGCGGTAAGCGAATCAAGGATGGTATAAATAGCCCGATCAAGAGCCGGAGAGTGAATGTGAGTTCGATAGAATTTTCGTAATGTTCCGATCATAACTGCTTATCTTGAGCGAGGCCGGACTTCTTCGCAATAAGGTCGGCAAGGGGCTCGAGTCCTTGCTTTTTCTTCACTTCGTCGGTCTCATGTTCCCAGATATGTATAAAGGGAAGTGAAGCTGAATCTTCAAGTATGGCGGCAGTAAATGAGATAAGCTCCTTCTCATCGTAGTGGAAACCTTCAAGTTGCTCTTTAACGAGATAGGGAAGGGTTTCCAAGTCACGACACTTCTTGACCATCGAGAGATTATTGTAAAACTGATTACCGAACACGATAACAGGCTTTTTTAAGAGTAATCCTTCCCATCCGGCCGATCCGGTAACGGTAAAAATGAGCTTCGCCCCCGCGATCACCGTCAGTCCCTCGATCGCGGGACTAATGAGTTTTACGTTCGGTATTTTTCTAAGTTCTTTGTAATAGCTTCTCGGACGGTAGGCAACCATTTCCGGATGTTCTTTGACATAGAGGCTGTAACCTACCGGCAGAGATTTTGCCGCCTGCTTGATAAGGTGTATCTGGTCCTGTGCGAACGGAGCAAGGAGTAGCAGGCTCTGCTCCGGCTCAAAGTGCAGGGCAAAAAAAGCGTATGGCAAACGTGGGTCAAACGTATCGTAGAGATCTGACACGCCGTAGAGATTTCGGAGCTTCCGCTTCGTGCGATCCTTGAGAAAGTTCCACGGACTAAGAACGGTGTAATCCCCCCGATGCTTCGAGTACTCGACTACGAGTTCCACAAAACAAGAAATCGAGTGAAGCGCGCGAGCGGGCAAGAGGAACCTGAATTGCTTCGTCCGGCTCACCTGCTGGCGCTTCGGCGAAGAATATTCATTGTACGGATGCGGAGAGAGTCTGAAATCTTCAATTATTTTTTTTGCTTCCTCTACGTACTCTTTCCTTGCCTCGCCACTTGCGGGATGCTTGAAAAGTGCATCGGCTCCCGTGAAGGTGTCAAAGGTTTCGCTGACGGCGAATCTATCCTTGAGGGGAGTGGTGAGAATATGCAGAATCTTTATTCCTCGCTTTTTCGCTATATGGTACATGAGGAGGCTCGATACGGCTCCGATTGACGAGAACACAATCGCGTCAGGCTTTTCTTTGTCAAGAAAGGCGATCACCGCTTTTGCAGCGACCTGTAGGATACGAAGCATCTCTTCGTGCGAAAGTACGGGCGTGTTGTAGGGATACTCCCGTGCCGCTTGATTAAACATAATCGTCCGGTCTACGGTAAGGTACGGCCAGAGATTCGGAATCCCGAATTCTTTCTCAAGTTTTTTGAGGTAGGGCAGGTCGAGTGCTTCGTTGTGGTAGCGCGCGTAAACATCCTCGTCCAAAACCATATCACCATAGTTGATCTCTTTTTGTGTAGAGAGAAATGTGTAAATACGCCGGAGTCCCACGTAGGCGCAGAAATTCTTGAGCCCATACTTTTCTTGAAGCCACAGCGCGAGGAGATGGCCAGTGTAAGCGTAATTTCTCTGAAGGTAAAAGCAGATTTTGGGATTGGAATTCATGTGAACTATAACTACGGGGCGTCAAGGGTAGTTAGTATATACTATAGAGTATGGCCTATGAAAGAAGATGCATATATCTACGATAAAGGAGACAGGGAATACACGGTCGCAGTGACGAAACGCTACGCCGAAAAGAAATATGAGCTCGACAAAATGCTCGAGAAGCTCATCGCACCTATCATCAAAAGTAAGGAGCTTCGCATTCTCGATGCCGGGTGCGGTATTGGTCACCTCATGGCAATTCTCAAGGAACAGAGTCCCGCATCAATGTTCACGGGGGTAGATCAAACCGCATTCATTATTAATGAAGCTAAGAAGTTGTACGGGAAGGAAACCGGTTTCCATTTTGAGCTCGGAGATATCGAAGATCTCCCCCAAAGGTATAGAGCGGCGTTTGATGTCACCATTTCACGGGCAGTCCTCTCATGGCTCCCGTATTACGAAGCACATCTCCAAGCGCTTATTGCGGTCACGAAAAAGCACCTCTTCATCGCTTCGCTGTTTTACGATGGCGATATCGATTTCATCACACAGGTTCGTGAATTCAAATTGGAAGCAGGCAAAAAAGAGTTCAGCGCCTACCAAAATGTCTACAGTCTTCCGCGATTTACTGACTTCCTTAAGAAAAATGGAGCAAAAAAAGTATCGGTGCATCCATTCGAAATAGGTATCGATATCCCGAGGGGGGACGAGAATCTTATGGGGACGTATACCGAGAAGACAATTGATGGTCGCCACCTCCAGATAAGCGGCGCAATCCTTATGAGCTGGAAATGGATTCATATTGAACTCTAAATTATTCTAATTTCTAATCGCCCTAATTATTCTAAGGAAGCCCAAAGACTTCAAGTTCAGCATTATTTATTGGGATTTGAGATTTTGAGTATTGTTTGGTTATTGTTTCTTGGTGATTGGTTATTCATTTTATGAAGAACATCCGCATTATCCCAACCCTCCATATCAAAGGATCGAACGTGGTAAAGCCGGTACACACCGAAGCCCTTCGTGTTGTGGGCCATCCAAAGGAGCTTGCCCTCCGTTACTACCGCGAGGGAGCTGATGAACTTATCTATCTCGATATTGTCGCGAGCCTGTACCAGCGCAATTTTGATTTTGAGTTACTCAAATCCGTTTCCGAAGAAATCTTCATCCCGATTACGGTTGGAGGAGGCATCCGCTCGCTCTCCGATATCAAAAATGCTCTGCGTGTCGGAGCCGACAAAGTCGCCATCAATACGTATGCCGTGCATCACCCCGAGTTCTTGAAAGCCGCCGCAGAAGAGTTCGGCTCGCAGTGTATCGTGCTCTACATTGAGGCCAAGGAAAAAGGGGACGGGAGGTGGGAGGTCTATACAGATGGCGGGCGGGAGAGCACCGGTGTTGATGCCGTGGAATGGGCGAAAAGGACAATAGACCTTGGTGTAGGCGAAATCCTCCTCACTTCCATTGATCGCGATGGAACACGGAAGGGATATGACCTCGAGCTTACCTCTGCCATCGCTTCAACGTCTCCCATTCCCGTCATAGCCCATGGAGGCGCGGGGAATGCCGCTCACCTGGAAGAGATTATCAAGAAGGGAAAGGCGGACGCCGTGGGAGTGTCATCCATTTTTCACTACGCGGAGACGGATATTGGAGCCGTGAAGAAAAATTTGAGTGGACGGGAAATCAATGTGAGAGCAAATTATTCTAATTAGTCTAATTGCCCTAATTATTCTAAGGAATATCAAAAAACCAATTTCCAAGTTAAACATTCGCAGTTAGGATTTCATTAGGTCAATTAGAATAATTAGGGTACTTAGGTCAATTTTTCATTCTTATGAAATCTATCGTTATCATCGATTATGGAGTTGGTAACCTGCAAAGCTTGCGGAAGGCTTTCGCCCACTTCGGCGTTGAAGCGGTTGTGTCCGAAGACGCAAAGGAAATTGAGGTGGCAGATGCAGTGGTACTCCCCGGAGTGGGCTCATTCGAAGCGGGCATGCGAGGGCTGCGCCTTCGTGGACTCGTGGAGACCGTGCAGAAGCGCGCAAAAGAAAACCAACCTATGCTGGGCATCTGCCTTGGGGCACAGCTCCTGCTTTCCAAGGGTTATGAGTTCGGCGAGCACGATGGGCTTAACATCATCCCGGGTGAAGTGGTTCGATTCGATGAGCGAGAGATGAAGGAGAAAATACCGCAGGTCGGATGGAACAGGGTGTATCCGAGCGGAGATGTTTCTTGGAAAGGAAGTATCCTCGAATCGAATGGGCCTAAGTCTGTTATGTATTTTACCCATTCATACATCTTTGCGCCGAAGCAAAAAGAGCATATGTTTGGCGTAACTGTGTATGGCGGCAAGGAATTTTGCTCGGTCATTCGGAAAGGTAACATCTATGGCTGTCAATTCCATCCGGAAAAAAGCGGAGAAGCCGGACTTCGGCTTATCAGGAACTTCATTTCACTCGCATCAGCACCTCGTGCATAGCTTTTCTTTTCTACTATACTACGTAGCATAGTAGAAAAGAAAAACCCGCTTCGATCCGCGTGAGCGAATCGAAGCGGGTAGAGATCCTACTCCTGGCTGAAATTCAGGGCGATAAGCAAACTGCCCGTAAGTGCAGCGGCGAACAGTATCCATTCTGTTGTGTCATAGTGCTTATTCTCCTTGAAGATGAACAGCCCCATAACGATAGGGCAGATGACCGATGCCACAAGTATTATCGGAGACATGACAGCAAGCGGTGCAAGATGCAGGGTCCAAAAGGTGACAAGTACGCTCAAGATGGTCGTGATCGCAAGCAAGGCAACGAACACCGTATTCATGCTTAACGTCTTCTCCGCCGTTCCGTCCTCTCTTGTTCTCATTCGTAAGACAAGCGTTATGAGGAGTGAGGAGAAGAATGTTCCTGCATACCATGCGCCGATAAAGACCTCTGTCGGAAGACTTCGGAGCGCAAAGACCCGAACCAGAAAGTTGCTGATACCGAAGCAGACGGCAAAAGTCCCTGCGTATAGAAAAAAAGAAGGGGGAAGTCTTTCCTTCGGTTCTCCTTTCCGCTTTTTCTTTCCATACCGCTGATACAGTGCGAAGACTCCGATAGCTCCGACTGAAAGCAGTATTCCCGAAAGCATCAATCCGGAAAGCCGAGCGTGTTCGCGAAGCCATATCTGTTCGAAGATGAGCGGAAGAATGGAGTTGATGATAAGAAAAAGGCTCGTGGCACTCAAATTCATTCGTGTCGCTTGCCAGAATGCATAGTTGCCCAAGGCGACGATTGTCCCTATCAGGAAGGGTGCGACGAGGGCGGAGGATATCGGCATTTTTCCAAGAGCGAAGAGCGGCAGTGTGGTCAGTCCAAAGCAAACGACGTAGAAGAGCATGAACCGCTGTTTGGTGTTTCGGGTAGCCACTTTTCCTTTAAGAAGGAGTGGCACCGCAATGTTTGAGAGGGCTATCTGTAAGATAAGAGGAAGGTACCATTTCATATCATTTGGTGTAACACCTATCATTTCATCCTGTGCCAGCCTATCCTTTTCCAAGACTTTTTCAAGTGCCCTATAGTTGTATATACTGTAGCCAAATCTTTTAATGTATAGACATTCTTTTGGATTTTTAGAAGTTAGGTAAATTCGAAATTAGAAATTCAATTTTGTCTTCAAAATTTTTATGCCTCCCTACGGACTTCCCGAAAAAATAAGGTTCTGCGAACGCTGTCTTGCTTCGAACGCACAGCCGATTTCGTGCAACGAGTACAAGCATACGCCAGAGATGAAGCACGAGTACATCAAGTTTGACGACGAGGGTATTTGCGCCGCGTGCCGTTTTTTCGAAGCTCGCAAGAACGGGGTTATTGATTGGGAAGCTCGCGAGAAAGAACTCCTCGCACTTCTCGACCAGTATCGTTCAAGTGATGGATCCTACGACTGCCTCGTGCCGGGAAGCGGCGGTAAGGATAGTGCATACGCGTCTCACGTCTTGAAATACAAATACCGTATGCACCCTCTTACCGTTACATGGACGCCGCACCTCTACACCGACATCGGTCGGAAGAATTTTGATAATTGGATTAACATGGGGGGATTCGATAATTACCTGTTCTCTCCCAACGGCAAAGTACATCGACTGCTCACACGAAATGCTTTCCTCAATCTCCTCCATCCATTTCAACCGTTCATTCTCGGACAAAAAACCTTTGCCCCAAAAATGGCCGCGCGGTTTGGTATCAAACTTATTTTCTACGGAGAGAATCAGGGGGAGTATGGCGACAAAACTTCCGTAAATCAGAGAAAGTTTATTATGGGGGGTTCGAAGGACGAGAAAGATAAAGGATTCCGGCTCGACTACGCGAAGCCGAGCGATCCACCCGAAGAGGTATTTTTGGGAGGAAAGTCGCTTGCGGAGTATTTCAAAGAGGGACTTTCCTACGCCGACCTCGCTCCGTTCCTGCCCGCAGACCCTGCCATCATCGCAAAGAACGAGATAGAGTTCCACTACCTTGGCTACTACCTGAAGTGGGTGCCGCAAGACTGCTACTATTACGCGGTCAAATATACCGGCTTTGAAGCGAATCCGGTGCGCACTGAAGGGACCTACTCGAAGTACAACTCTATCGACGACAAGACAGACGGCTTCTTCTACTACACCACCTTCATCAAGTTTGGGTTCGGACGCGCTCGCTACGATGCTTCACAGGAGATTCGGAACGGACATATCACCAAAGAAGAAGGTGCCGCGCTCATCAAACGATTCGACGGCGAATTCCCCAAACGCTATTTCCCCGAGTTCCTCGACTACATCGGTCTTACCGAAAAAGAATTCGAGGGTACCATCGATTCTTTCCGTACCCCGCATTTGTGGAAGAAGGAGGGCGGAGAGTGGAAACTGAAGCAGAGAGAATAAATTAGTCTAATTAACCTAATTATTCTAATTGACCTAAGGAAATCGCAATGACAGAGAAAAACCCAAAATATGATCTGGAAGAGCGTACTGCAAAATTCGGGGAAGCAGTCGTGTTGTTTGCGAAGAAAATACCCGTCACGCCGGTAACTCAACGTATCATTCCGCAATTGGTCGCTTCCGGTACTTCGATCGGCAGTAATTATTGTGAGGCTGATGACGCCGAATCCGGAAGAGATTTTGTCCATAAACTCGGCATCTGTAAAAAGGAAGCGCGGGAAACCAAACACTGGCTTCGAATAATATCTGTCGCTGTTCCGGAGTTACGGGATGATGCACGAGTCTTATGGAAAGAAGCAAATGAGCTCAACCTGATTTTCAATGCTATCGTAAGGAAGGTTCGAAATAAGGGGAAAGTTGTTGTGGACATTGGTATTTAGGATTTCTTTAGAATAATTAGGTTAATTAGAGCAATTAGAATAATTCCCCCATGCTAAAAACAGGAAGCAAAAAGTACAGAAAGTCCTTAGCGCACTACGAAGTTGCAAAGCAGCTTCTTCCCAATCAGACCCAGACCTTGAGTAAAGGGCCGGGGCAGTTCGTCCCGGGAGAGATGCCGCTTTTCAACAAACGAGCAAAAGGCTGCTACGTATGGGACGTCGACGGCAACAAGTATCTTGATTTTATCGGGGCGCGTTGGCCCATTATCCTCGGGTACGCCTATCCGTCCGTGGATAGAGCGATCAAGCGCCAACTGAAGGACGGCATCACCTTTCCACAGCCCCATCCCCTCGAGGTGGAGGTGGCGGAACTACTTACCGAAGTCATTCCTTCCGCCGAGATGGTGCGATTTGCCAAAAACGGTTCGGATGCGACGAGCGGTGCCGTCCGTATCGCGAGGGCCTTTACAGGACGTGAGATCATACTCCAATGCGGCTATCATGGCGCGCAAGATTGGTTCCTTATTACCACAGCGCGAAATGCCGGTGTACCGAGGTGTCTAAAAGAAATCATACACTCATTCAATTACAACGACCTTCCCTCGCTTGAAGCGCTTTTTAAGCGCTTCAAGGGCAAGGTCGCGGCGGTCATTATGGAGCCAATGTACGCGAAGGAGCCGAAGGACAATTTTCTTCAAAAAGCAAAAGATCTCGCGCATAAAGAAGGGGCGCTCCTTATCTTCGATGAGATCATTACCGGATTTCGATGGAGTATCGGCGGCGCGCAGAAATATTTTGGCGTAACTCCCGACCTGTCTTGTTTTGGCAAGGCGATGTCGAATGGTATGCCGCTTTCGGCTATTGTGGGACGAAGGGATGTTATGCAAGGCACCGAACATATTTTCCTTTCTATGACCTATGGTGGCGAGTGTCTCTCGCTTGCGGCGGCGAAAGCAACCATTACAGAGCTTAGGAAACCCGCAGTGCTCGCCCATATCTGGAAGATGGGTGGACTGGTTAAAAAGGGAGTGCAAGCCCTCATCAACAAACACGGTCTTATCGATGTTGTCGAATGTATCGGTGTGCCCCCGACTCCGGTCATGACATTTAAAAACGCGCGGGGGGAAAGTGAAAGCGCGCTCAAAACTCTGTTCCAGAAGTATCTCTTTGACCAGCACATTATGTACGCGGGCTATTTCAACATGACTTACAGTCATACACGGAAGGACGTAGAAACCGCGCTTACGGCAGTTGACCGCGCATTCGGCTCCCTGTCAAAAGACCTCGAAGCGAAGTCGGTGGGGAAGAAAATGTCGCACCCCCCCGAACCGGTTTTTAAGCATGCAAACTAGAAAATTATCCTAATTGACTTAATTGCTCTAATTATTCTAAATAAATCTCAATGTCTAATTCTCAACGAAGATTTTGATATTTCAGGCTTTCCTCAGGTCAATTAGAATACTTAGGTGAATTAGAAATTCATGTCTCTCACATTTCTCGGTATCATTCCCGCCCGCGGGGGAAGCAAAGGCATCCGGAACAAAAATATCCGCGCCTTTGCCGGCAAGCCGCTTATCGCATACGCCATAGACGCGGCAAAAAAATCACGATATCTTTCGCGAACCGTCGTCTCGACAGAGTCGGAAGAGATAGCGCGCGTGGCGAAGGAGTATGGCGCGGAGGTCCCGTTTCTTCGCCCAAAAGAACTTGCCGAGGATACAAGCAAAGTGTTTGACGCGATAGCCCATCTACTCGAGAAATTGAAGACGGACGAAGGATATGCACCCGATTATATCGTGCTCCTTCAGCCAACCTCTCCGCTCCGAACGGCAAAGGACATTGATGCGACCATAGCTCTGCTTTTGAAGCACAGCGCCGATTCGGCCATCACCGTTTCGGTGGTAGAGCCACGAGTCTTTGTCAAGGCCGCGGACGGTGTACTCACGCTCGCGAGCGATGAGAAATTCCTGCGCTCGACCAACCGACAGGCGCTCGAGCATACCGTGAGCGAGAACGGCTCAATGGTCTACGTAAACCGCGTCAGCACGCTACTTTCCACGGGAAACTTTTTGGGCGGCAAACTGGTTGGAATAGAGACTCCGAAATGGCGCTCGATTGACCTAGATTCTCCTGAGGATTTCGTACTCGGGGAACTTATCGCCAAGCATCGGGCGGAGATGGAAGAGAGCATCACCAATTTTAAATAATATGCACAACCTTAAGGAATTATTTTCCCTCAAAGGCCGGATCGCCGTCGTGACGGGAGGTCAGGGCGATTTGGGTAGCGAGTACGTAAAGACTTTGGCATCGGCCGGAGCAAAAGTAGTCGTGCTGGACATCAAGAAAGAGATACACCCCAAAATCCGGGAACTATGCGATGCGGGTGCAGAGATTGTAACTTTCACGGTTGACCTCACGGAAAAAGGGGAAGTGCGAAAAGCATTCGGAGAAATCAGAAGCACATTAAGAGATACTCCAAGCATCCTTATCAACAACGCAGGTCGCGCCACGCATCCAAATGCGCCGAAAGAAGAGAGCGGGCCGTTTGAAGACTATCCGGAGGAAGTATGGGAAGGCATGCTCGATTCGCACCTTAAGGCCGCCTTGCTTGCGTCGCAAGAATTTATACGTTCCTACAAAAGTGCGAAGAAGACACAGGGCAGTATCATCAATGTGTCCTCAACATACGGATTGGTATCGCCGGAGCAGGGTATGTACGAATTTAGGAGAAAAAGCAAAGGAGCCTACTACAAACCTATTGGGTACAGCGTCGCCAAATCCGGTATGCTCGGCTTCACCAAATGGCTCGCGGAGTACTGTGCGTTTGAGAAGACGGGTATTCGCGTGAATACGCTCGTGCCGGGCGGAGTTGAAGCAGGTCAGGATCCTACATTTATACGTGAATACGAGAAGCGCACCATGCTCGGGCGCATGGCGAACAATAGCGATTACAACGGCGCGATACTCTTTCTCGCTTCCAACGCCTCGGCCTACATGACCGGCGCGGAACTTGTCGTTGATGGGGGATGGACAGCGAGATGAGCGGAATGACACATAACTGAAGACCGGAGCGCTCCGGATTTTTTAGGTTATTCAGTCATTCAGTTATACGTTATCAGTTATTCAGTGACATTGAGCAAATGAAATATCCCTACATCCAAATAGGCAACCGCAGGATAGGAAGAAACTATCCGCCGTTTGTCGTTCCCGAAGTCGGCATCAATCACGAGGGCAGTTTGGCGAAAGCAAAACGCATGGTAAAAGATGCGAAGAAGGCCGGGGCCGAGTGCGTCAAGTTCCAATGCCACGTGATTGAGGATGAAATGACTCCCGCGGCAAAGACAGTCATTCCGGGGAATGCAAAAGAATCAATCTGGGACATCATGGAGCGGTGCGCTCTGTCGGAATCGCAGGACAGGGAACTCAAAAAGTATGTTGAGGATTTAGGCATGATGTACCTCTCCACCCCATTCTCACGCGCCGCGGCAAACAGACTTGAACGGCTCGGCGTTCTCGCGTACAAAATCGGCTCCGGCGAGTGCAACAACTACCCACTCGTACGACATATCGCTTCATTCGGAAAACCGGTGATTCTTTCTACGGGTATGAATGACATCGCCTCGATCAAGGAGAGTGTCGCTATTCTTCGGAAGAAGAAAATTCCATACGCGCTTCTCCACTGTACCTCTATGTATCCGACGCCCTATGAGAAGGTGCGTCTTGGCGCTCTGCAGGAACTTTCGAGAATATTTCCCGACGCGGTAATAGGGCTCTCTGATCATTCAATGGGGAACTATACCTGCTTTGCCGCAACGGCGCTTGGCGGCTCGATACTTGAGAAACATTTCACCTCCGACAAACGCTGGCCCGGTCCCGATGTCCCGATATCCATTGATCCGTCCGGACTTGCCGATCTCATCGAAGGATCAACCGCTATTTATTCGGCCCTTGGCGGAGAGAAGACAGTCCTAAAGGAAGAACAGCCGACAATCAACTTCGCATATGCTACAGTGGTGGCGATACAGGATATACCGAAAGGGGAAAGACTTACTTTAGAAAATATCTGGGTAAAGCGTCCAGGCACCGGAAAAATCCAAGCCGCAAGGTTCGATGAACTTCTCGGATCGGTGGCGACAAGGCATATACGCATACACGAAGCGATTTCATGGGAAAAAATACAAAAAAGAAAGTAGCCTTCCTTACCGGCACGCGCGCGGACTTCGGAAAGATCAAGCCTCTCATTGGGAGAGTCGTTGCCGATGGAAATTTCGATGTGCACATCTTTGCTACCGGGATGCATATGGATAGTAAGTACGGCAGTACCGTCGAAGAAATCGAAAAGACAGGATTCCCCAATATCTATAAATTCATTAATTACACTGGCTCATCGACTCTTGATGCGATCATGGGGAACACTGTGCTTGGCTTTGGGAACTTCGTGCGGCAAGTGGAGCCTGATCTTATCGTCGTGCACGGCGATCGGAGCGAAGCCATGGCGGGCGCGCTTGTCGGGGCACTAAGTAACATCCACGTGAGCCATATCGAAGGAGGTGAAGTTTCGGGAACCGTTGACGAAATCATTAGGCACGCCGTGAGCAAACTCTCACATACCCATTTTGTCGCGAATGCGGAAGCGAAAAGGCGACTCGTGCAGATGGGCGAACGAGAGACTTCGGTGTTTGTGATCGGTTCGCCCGATCTTGATATCATGAAGTCAGACGAACTCCCGGACTTTAAAACGGTGCAAAAGAATTACGCCATTCCGTTTAGCCGTTACGGCATCGTTATCTTTCATCCAGTTACGACCGAGGTAGGCGGACTGCTGAAGGAAACAAAGCAGCTCGTGGAAGCGCTTCAAGCATCCAAGTTCAACTATGTGGTGATCTACCCGAACAATGATCCGGGCACCGATGTCATCTTAAGTGTCTATGAGGAAAAGCTCCGACGGGATAAACACTTCGCGCTTTACCCCTCCATGCGCTTCGAATATTTTCTTAGTTTGCTCAAACACGCTCACTTTATTATTGGCAATTCAAGCTCGGGTGTGCGCGAAGCTCCTTTCTATGGAGTCCCGGTCATCAATGTCGGGAGCCGACAGAAAAACCGCGTGAAAGCAAAAGAAGGGGGAGGCATCTTTGATGTCGGTCATGCGAGCGCCGAAATCCTCTCACACATTTTGAAGTTTTCCAAAAAGCGGGTTCGTTTCGAATCGACGAACGGATTCGGCAGCGGAGGGAGCGCCGATAACTTTATGAAGATCTTGAAGGATGGAAGACTCTGGAACATCGGTATACAAAAACAGTTTTTAGACATTACCTTCTAATTCCTTCCATGATCGCCGAACCCGATTTTAACAAGGCCTTTGATCATGAGAACAATTTCTATTGGACCTCACCTCCCGAGCGGTTGGGGAAATGCATCGCGCATTATGAACTCTTTAAGATCGCGAACGAGCTTTCCGGAGATATCGTCGAATGCGGTGTTTTTAAAGGCGCATCACTGCTTCGGTTCGCTTCTTTCCAGGAGGTCTTCGGGAAGAAAAAGCGGAAGGTGGTCGGTTTTGACACGTTTGGCACATTTCCCGAAACGCGCTTCGAAGCTGATAAGTCGCATCGAAAAGAGTTTATCGACGATGCCGGCGCGGAAAGCATATCCAAGGAGGAGCTTCTTTCTGTGGTCAGGAAAAAGGGTATCAAAACAGAAGTAGAACTTATCGAGGGGGACGTAGTGGAAACAGTTCCCGCCTATGTAAAAGCGCACCCCAATCTTACCATCGCGCTTCTTAATCTCGATACGGATATCTACGAGCCGGCCGTTGCCATACTCCATAATCTCTATCCGTGTATTGTGGAAGGGGGAGTGCTCATTTCTGACGATTATCGCGTCTTTCCCGGAGAGACCAAAGCGATCGATGACTTCTTCAGAGGAAAGAATGTAACGATACAAAATTTCCCCAATTTGAAGACTCCGCATTTTATTATCAAGAAAGGATAACGGTTCACCGCATTTAAGAAAGAGCCCAAAACACAGTGACCAAAAATTCAGACAAAACACAGTGTGCCAAACTGCCAAACGAGTCGGTTTGTGTTCTGGAGATTTGTGCAGTTTGTTTGGACTTTGTGTACTGTGTTTTGTAAGGTTTAGAATATATTTAGGTAATTCATTTTTATGAAAAATCCCGTATGCATGCTCTGCAGCTCCACCACAAACACTGTCATCCGTAAGACGTTACGCTACGAGATTAAGCGAGATGTTTTACAGTGCACTCGTTGTTCACTCGTTTTTCTTGCTCCGCAAAGCGGTGCAACCGCGTACTACACGGGGAAAGCGTATCGCAAACGCCACGGTCCGACCTTACATAAAGCTTCATCAATGCGCGAGATATTTGATGCTTATTTTCCGCACCAAGGACCGATCGTGGAAGCCGTGCGTACCCATCTTCGTCCCTCGATGAAGATACTTGATGTCGGCTGTTCCACTGGGCATTTTCTTGCCGCGCTAAAGGGAAAAGCGAAGGAGCGTATCGGGCTTGAACTTGGAAAAGATGAAGCTTCATTCATCCGAAAGAATCTTGATTTCAAGGTATATACTAACCCAATCGAATCCGCCCACATTGCCGAAGGACCTTTCGATCTTATTACCGCCCTCCAGGTACTCGAGCATGTGCCTGAACCTAAATCTTTCCTCCATGGCATTTCGAGACATCTCAAACCAAATGGGCTTTTGTATCTTGAGCTTCCCAATATCGACGATGTCCTTCTCTCGGTCTTTGGCGTGAAAGGGTACGCGGATTTCTATTTTCGCGAACCTCATGTGTGTTACTACTCAAAAAAGACGCTCAAAACTCTTCTTTCCAAGGCAGGATTTGTAGGGGAGTTTGGAACGGTTCAGCGATACAGCTTCTACAATCACCTGCATTGGATTCAGACGGGGCGGCCCCAGGCAAGCTTTGCGGACGGCAACACGATACCGGAGGTAGCGAAGGGGGCCGGAGCGCCATTTCGTGCAAAGAAGGAAATAACCGCGTTTCTCCACGACGCGAATCTCCAATACCAGAAACTCGTCGAGAAGCATATGCTCGGCGAGAGCCTAACCTTTTGGGGGCGAAAAATGTTCTAATTACGCTATGTCCATACGCAGGATTTTTCACGCGCTACGGCTCTTCCGCCTGGCGTTTGCCGCATACAGATGGAGGATCGTCTGCATGGCAACGTTAAGTTTTATAAGCGGGGCGCTTGAAGGTATTGGTATCACCGCGATCATCCCGCTGTTCTCCTTTATTGGTGGCGGGGGAAAGGCGTCGGATAACATCTCTATCGCGATTGCGAAGTTCTTCGAATACCTGCACCTCCCCTACACGGCGAAGTTTCTGCTCATCTTTATGATCGGCCTTTTTCTCGCTAAGGCGCTGTTTCTCCTATTTTCCCAGCAGATTTCGGCGAGGGTAATAGCTGATTTCGAGAAAAAGACACGAGCGTCCCTCATCAAGTGCACATTTGATGCCACATGGCCGTTTCTTTCTTCGCAGAAAGTGGGACATCTTGATCAAATGCTCTCAACGGAGGTGGCAAACAGTTCCGCCATCCTCCTCTACATCAGCAACGCGACGCTGGTCGTCATCAATCTCTTCATTTACAGCATGCTCGTCTTCAACATCTCTCCAACGATCGCCGTGCTCACCGTTCTCTCGGGTGCAACCATATTTCTCATTTTTCTTCCATTCCTGCAAAAGACGAGGGTGCTTTCAGAAAAAATGGTACGGGAGAACAAGGAGCTCGCGCATTTCGCAAGTGAGCATCTCATCGGCGCGAAGACCATCAAATCCATGCACCTGGAAGGCCCTACCTTCGTACGAGGTCAGGCACTCATAGAGAGAATGCGGCACCTCTATCTCAAGCTGTCGTTCCTGAAAAACAGCACGGCAGCGCTTCTTCAGCTCGCCGGAGTCTTTTTTGTCGTTGGCCTGTTTGTATTTCTGTATAAAACTTCCGCGTTTGAGTTCGCCTCGTTTGCGGTCGTGGTATACGCCCTGAACAAAGTATTCACCAATATCCAGTTCGCTCAATCGAGCGCTCACGCGATAAGCATGCAGATACCCTATCTTTCAAGTCTACTTTCCTATGAGAAGGAAGCCAGAGGGTATGAGGAGATCGAAGGTGGAGACGAGGCGTTTTCGTTCACGAAAGAACTTTCGTTCAGAGATGTGGAGTTCGAATACAGGAAAGACGATCCGGCACTTCGCAAGATCAGCTTTTCGATTAAGAAAGGCGAGGTCATTGGCCTTGTCGGACCCTCGGGGGCGGGGAAGACCACGATAGTAGATCTCCTTCTCCGTCTTATCGAACCTACTGCGGGGGCTATTTTGCTTGACGGAAGAAATATTCGTTCGGTGAGTCTGAAGGAATGGAGAAAAAGTATTGGATATGTGTCTCAAGAGGTTTTTCTGCTCAACGATACAATCGAAAACAACATTCGCTTTTACGGCGATTCCGTCACGAATGAAGATGTGCATGAAGCGGCACGCATGGCCAATATCTACGACTTCATCATGTCGCTTCCGGAGAAGTGGCAGACCGTTGTCGGTGAACGCGGGGTCCTCCTTTCCGGAGGACAGCGTCAGAGGATCATGCTCGCGCGCGTACTCGCCCGGAAATCCGAGATACTCCTCCTCGATGAGGCGACGAGCGCCCTTGATACGGAGTCAGAGATGTTGATACAGAAGGCAATAATGGGCCTCAAGGGCAAAGTCACGGTGCTTGCGATTGCCCACCGGTTGTCCACGGTAAGGGTTTCCGATAAGCTTATGGTGCTTCAGGATGGACAGATAGTGGAGGAGGGTACGCCGAGTGCGTTACTCCAGGATGAGCGGTCGAGATTCTTTAAGATGTACCATACACATACATGAGTGCGTTATATGAAAGGACAATAGATGAGGTCTACAAAGCACTTGGCGCATTTTCGAAACCTTACGAAATTGACAAAAAACGCTTTGCGTCTTCGCTTCGACTCCTGAATGAGCGAGAACTCATACGAGGCAAGAAAATACTCGATCTCGGGAGCGGCGTTTGCATCTTTCCGATCGCGCTTAAAAGACTTGGTGCAGAAGTCGTCGGGTTCGATAAGTTTATCTTTCCTAGCGCGTTTGATAATCCCTATCGGATTGCTGATTTTAAGGCTCTCCAGACTATCTGGGACAAGGAGGGCATTACGGTGCGAGAGGGAGACCTTCTCAAAAGACTGCCGTTCGAAGAGGGCGAGTTCGATCTTGTAAACTCTGATTGCACGATTGAGCATCTACTCGACTCACCGAAATCACTCTTTGCAGAGGTGAGGCGTGTCCTCCGGCCTGGCGGAACATTTCTTCTCACTACTCCCAATCTCGCGAATCTGTCACGCCGTATACGATTCCTTCTTGGCCGGAGTCCCTATTGGGATCTTCGGGAATACTTTGATGGAGAGGCGCACTTCACTGGTCATCGGCGGGAGTTTACGCTATCTGAACTTTGTGAGCTTCTTTCTTGGTCGGGATTTTCTGTGACACTCCAAAAGACGCAGAATTCATTTTTCAGCGTGAACCGACTTCTGCACCCACGTAAATGGATGGCCCATGTTGCCAGTGCGCTCTCCTTTCCGTTCCCCAGAATGCGGGAAATCTTATTCGTACTTTGCCAGAAGCCGGTCCGGAAAGAGCTATGAGACTATTTTTAGTACAGTGGGGTGGAGAGGAGAAGGAGCTCTTCGATGTAGCAAAAGAGCTACAGAAATCGCACGAGATAGTCTATTGGATGCAGAGTCGGGAGCATTTCTCCCTCCTGCGCAAGGACTTCCCCAATGCCGTCTTTCACGACGTACGCGATGCACTGAATGGTATCCCGGCGAGCGGAGTCGATACATCGAACTTCGTAAAGGTCGACAGTAATCTTCTCAAAAGACTCCTGTGGGCGGAGTCGTTTATAATGGGGATGATTACGAAGCACCATAGTGATTTTACTGAAGCACAAAAACTGGAGTTCTATCATGAACTACTCAACTACTGGAAAGGGATGTTCGATGTGTTGAAGCCCGAAGCAATCATCTTTCCGATGACGCCGCATACGGCGCCAGATTTTATCATCTACGCTCTCGCCAGGCTTCATGGCATAAAGACGCTTATGTTCTACGCGACTGAAGTTTCTGACCGTCTTCTCTTTATGGAGGACTTTACTGCGGGGAGCGCGCTGTTTGAACGAACCGCAAAGGAGTATCAGGGAAAATCATTCGCTTTGTCCGATATCCCACCCGATCTCCACGCGTACTACCGGGCACGCGCGGGAGGAAACTACGTGACGCCTCTTTCCTTACGTTTATACAAGAAGGATTTCAAGGGTAAGAATTTTCTTCTTAAAAAGGGGCGTGTGCTCATAGAGAGCCTCAGAGATCTTTCGCTCTTTCCGAAGGCGATTCGCTACATCTCTCGACAACTTGGCAGTAATCTGAAAAAGGAGTATGAACGCGTTTCGGTTGAGCCCGATCTTACGGCGAAGTTCGTATATCTTCCTCTACAGTATCAACCTGAAGCGACCACCAACCCTCTCGGCGGTATCTTTATGGATCAGATACGAATGGTGAAGACGGTTTCTGAAGCGCTCCCGAAGGATTGGTTTATATACGTGAAAGAGCATCCTTCGCAGTGGGGAAGACAGACGACTAAGTTTAATTTCTTTCGATGTAAGGGTTACTACGACACGCTTGCGAAATTCCCGAACGTAAAGATCGTGCCGATGAACACAAAGACTGAAGCGCTTTCTGGAGGATGCCAGGCCGTCGTCACAAATACCGGTACTGCCGGATGGGAAGCAGCACTTCGGCTTAAGCCAACAATAACGTTCGGCTATCCGTGGTATATGTTTTGCCCATCCGTATTTAGGGTGAGTGATGTGGCGTCTGCAAAACAGGCCCTTACGAACATCTCGAGAGGGTTCAAGCCAACCGAGCAAGCCCTCATCAATTTTCTTGCCGCACTCGGTCACTCGAGCATTCACGGATACCTCGAAGCACACACAAAACAACTCTCAAAGATTACCAAAGAGGAAGCGACACGAAACATCTCTGAAGTTCTTCGCGAAGCATTAATAGCCTAAAAGCTTCATTCTATTTTCAAGAAGGTCCCAGTCCGAGGAGGTATTAATGTCCGCACTTTCATTTTCCTGCATCACCAAGAGTTCTACCTTGCTACCGTATAGGTTGGGTGTTTCTTCGTAAAGGTTCTGTGGTTTGAAGAGATAGATACAGTCATTTCTCGAATAGCCCTTCGGGAGTTCCTGTCTTCGAGCGGGGATCTTTCGGAGCGGGTCACCATTCCAAAGTACCACCTCATCTTTTTCATTTCTCTTGAGAATCCAACCCGGATTGTTGTTGGCGATTGCTTCATGTACCGTTACGACCGAGTCAGGCTGCTTTTCTATAAAAATCTCTATGGCGTTATCAATTTGCTTGGCTGTACGGATGGGGTTGGTCGGCTGGAGCAGGGCAACGGCATCGGGCACGTAGTTCTCATGCTTCTTCAGCCAATCAAGCGCGTGTCGAAGTACCGGCTCGCTCGGTGTTGTGTCGAGAGCAAACTCTCCCGGCCGCATGAACGGAACTTCGGCGCCGTACTTTTTTGCCACCGCAGCAATTTCCGCATCATCAGTTGATACGATAACGCGCGAGAGTTTGCTCTGTTTCGCGGATTCGATGCTCCAGGCGATGAGCGGTTTTCCTAGGAGTGGCTTGATGTTTTTGCGTGGAATACTCTTTGACCCTCCGCGAGCTGGAATGATACCTAGGATTTCCATACGACACGAACTACGAATAAGATACGAACATACGAATGAGTATACCAATACAACTTAGTGTGTAATGGTAGAGTTATAATACCACGATATGCCTATCCCTATAGGTATTTTACAGGGTCGCCTCTCGCCGTCAGAAAACGGCCGTTTTCAATTTTCTCCGACAGACTGGGAGCAGGAATTTGCAAAGGCAAAGGAGCTTGGCTTTAGCTCCATTGAATGGCTCTTTGATTTTGTCTGTCACGAAACGAACACCCTCCTTGCTTCGGGCGGAGCAGAGCGCATACAAGCTGTCGCCGAAGAAACCGACGTCGCGCTGAACTCAATCTGCGCTGACTATTTTATGAAATACCGTTTTACCGGCGAAGACGCGAAAACTTCAACGGAAATCCTGCGGCGTCTTATAAACGTAGCCGCAAAGCTTACGAAACAAAAGCTCATTCTTATTCCGCTACTTGAAGGAAACGCTCCGAAAACCGATGCGGAGAAAAGAGAAATCGTCGCAAAGGTCGCTCCGCTTCTTTCAATTGCCGAAAGGCTAGGCGTCCGCCTCGGATTTGAAACCGAGATGGACAAGAATGAACTTTCTCGTTTTCTTGAGTTGTTCCCCTCGCCCGCCGTCGGCATCTACTACGATATCGGCAATGCAACCTCGTACGGGTATGACGTGCCTGCCGACATCCGGTTTTTCGGAAAGCGCATTTTCGGCGTTCACGCCAAAGACCGTAGAAAAGGAAGCACACAGTCGGTCTATTTGGGAGAAGGGGATGCAGACTATGAGGGGTGTTTGAGTGCGCTCCGCGGTATCGGTTTTGGTGGTACAATTATCATGCAGGCGTGGCGGACTGCCGACTACCTCTCCGACGCAGAGCGTCAGCTTTTATTTTTGAAAAAGTATGCGTAATCCGTTTGATATCAAAGGGAGAGTGATTATTCTCACCGGAGCATCCGGTTTTTTGGGCTCGGGGTATGCAAAGTTTCTTCGCGAAGCGGGAGCGGAGGTTATCGGTTGGGATCGGACTGGCGGCAAAGGAATCGAAGCGGTTGATATCACCGATGAAGGGCAAGTTGCGAAGGCCGTTGGAACGATCGTGGAGAAACATGGGCGCATTGACGCACTCATAAACAACGCCGCCATGAATCCGGCAGTGGGAAGTGAAGAGTCGAAGAACATGTTCGTCCCCGTAGAGGACTACCCAATCTCACTTTGGAAAGAAGAGCTCGAAGTGAATCTTACCGGCATGTTCATTTGCATCAAGGCGGTGGTGCCTTGGATGAAAAAAGGGAAGGGTGGTTCAATCATCAACGTCGCGTCCGAGGTCTCAAGCATCGCCCACGACCACCGCGTATACAATACGGAGGGGAAATACAAATCTCCCGCCTATATCGCTTCAAAAACTGGCGTTGTCGGGCTCACTCGCTCCATGGCCGCACAGCTCGGCGTGCACGGTATCCGGGTCAACGCTTTTTCTCCTGGCGGAGTGAGAAATGAAAAAATGCCGGCAGATTTTGTGAGGCGATTTGGAGAGAGCAACATGCTTGGGCGTATGGCGGAGCCGGGTGAATACAACGGCATTATGCAATTCCTTTGCTCGGACGCATCGTCATTTATGACTGGCGCGAACCTCACCGCGGACGGCGGAAAGAGTGCGTGGTAACCATGTCGGGGCACGTCTATTCCGCAAAAGCTTTTTCTACCTCCTGACAAATAACGTGAATAAGCGCGATCTGAAGCTCTTGGACATGCGGTGTACGTCTCTCCGCGATGGCAATAGTCACATCGGCCATATCACGAAGCGCCCCGCCGGAGTTGCCAAGCAAGCAAATACTCTTTAGACCTAGTATTTTTGCTTTCTCAACAGCCAGAATGAGGTTCTTAGAATTTCCGCTTGTTGATATGCCTATGAAGATATCTTCAGGTTTTCCGAATGCCTCAAGCTGGCGCGCGAAGACATCCTCGAAACAATAATCGTTACTCCAGGCAGTGAGCATGGATGAAGATGAAGAGAGGGCGATGGCGGGACGCGCTTTTCTCTCTTCCATAAAGCGGCCGACAAATTCAGTGGCAAAGTGCTCCGCGTCAGCCGCACTTCCACCGTTTCCCGCGATAAGAAGTTTGCCGCCTCCTGAGAAGCATTTTGAAATGAGCGAAATAGCTTCGCCAACACTCTTTTGGAGTTTGCTGTCCTTGCGAGATGTCTCGATCAAAGCACCTATGTCCGCGAGATATTGTCGGATACGGTTAGGCATAATGTTACTTTTGTTCACTCTGCAGGTTATATATACTATAGTAACTCAATTAGACGTAAAAATATCACTATGGGGACCGTAACTATCGGCGGAAAGCGTGTGGGAGAAGGGCATCCGTGCTTTATCATTGCGGAGATCGGCATCAATCATAACGGTTCGATTGAAACTGCGAAGAAGCTGATTGACGTCGCGGTTGATGCCGGATGCGACGCGGTCAAATTCCAGAAGCGAACGATTGAGATCGTTTACACCAAAGAAGAGCTGGAGCGTCCTCGGGAGAGTCCATTCGGGAAGACTAACGGGGACCTAAAACGCGGATTGGAATTTGGAGAGAAGGAGTACAGAGAAATAGACCGATACTGCAAGGAAAAAGGGATCCTCTGGGGCGCGTCATGCTGGGACGAAGCCAGCGTGGATTTTATTGAACAGTTCAACCCGCCCTTCTATAAAGTCGCCTCGGCTTCGCTCACCGATCACGGGCTCCTTGCGCACAAACGCATCAAGGGGCGTCCCATCATCCTCTCGACCGGCATGAGTACGCTCGAGGAGGTGAAGGCCGCGGTAAAGGTGCTTGGCACCAAAGACCTTATCCTTATGCACACGGTCGCGACCTATCCTGCAAAGAATGAGGACCTCAATCTTTCCGTCATTCGCACGCTTCAAGAGACGTTTCCTACGGTACCGGTCGGGTATAGCGGTCATGAAGTTGGCGTCCCGCCTACACTCATGGCGGCCGTGCTTGGCGCCTCTGTGGTTGAGCGCCATATCACCCTTGATCGCGCGATGTGGGGAACCGATCAGGCGGCAAGTCTCGAGCCTGGCGGCATCAAACTTGTCGTGCGGGATATCCGTATGTGGGAAGATGCGCGGGGCGATGGCGTAAAGCGCGTGCTCGAGGCAGAGATTCCTATCAAGCAAAAACTAAGACGGAAATGAATCTATGTCCGTCCATGTCATTAAAAGAGAAATGATTGACGCGATGCTCGCGCTTCCCCCGGAGGAGGGAAAGCGGCTCTTAGAACCCTTAAAAAGTCTTGCGGCCACAGAGAAATTACCGTTTAACCTTCTTGAGGATACGAATGTATCGAATGATGCCGAGGTGCATCGACACGAAGCTGATCTGTGGCTCTGCCTTTCGGGTGAAGTTACATTCAACTGTGGCGGAGCGCTTGTAAATGGAACGCCTCGTAAATTAAAAGATGGAACTATTGATGAACGTGAATGGAAAGCAAAAGAGATTATAGGGGGCGCAGAGATCGTACTTCGAGTTGGCGATTGGTTGTACATTCCTGCTGGTGTGCCGCATCAGCACCGCGCGATGGGAACCGCGAAGCTTATGATCGTTAAGATTCCGAAGGTTGAAAAGTAACACTGAAACAGGTAATCTGTCTAGAGCTATGCACAACGATTTACAAAGCAAGTTAAAGGGTATCAAGCTCGTCGCCACCGATTTTGACGGGATACACACGGATGGCTGCGTGTATGTAGATGAGGGGGGAAAAGAGTCCGTGAGGTGCAGTCGTAAAGACGGCCTGGGCATTCTCATGCTAAAGCGCGCGGGCATAGAGGTGCATGTGATCTCTAAGGAAACCAACCAAGTAGTAGCGGCTCGGTGCAAGAAGCTTAAGATTACCTACGATCAGGGAGTGCATGACAGCGACGGGAAACTTGAGATCCTGAGGCGGATTGTTACAGAAAGAGGTCTTATGCCCGAGCAAGTGCTCTACATGGGCGATGACCTCAACGATAAAGCCCCTCTCGAGTATGCCGGAATCGCGGTGACCGTCTCCGATGGCCACCCGTCTCTTGCTTCGATCTGTGACTATGTCACTAAAAATGGGGGCGGACACCATGCTATTCGTGAAGTTGCCGAACTCATTTTAGAAGCCCAAGGTCATCCCCTCGCGTTTTGACGCGCTCATCTAGCGCACTCATGTTTTTCGCAGCGGCTCTCGACGGGCCGTTTTTGTTTGGGCGATAGTTTTTGCCTCTGGTATATGGTAGAATGAGGGGGTGAAATTCCGATTTACGCATCATGCGGAGTATCGCGTGTTCATCGAACGAAACATCTCTGCTGAAGCAATTAAAGAGACCATTCGGACACCTGACACAGTTACTGCGCTTCCGGACGGAGTCATTAAATGTTCTAAAAAACTAGAGGCAGGTATGTTGACGGTCGTCTATTGTAAAGATAAAAATACCTATATCATCATAACCGCATATTTTAAATAATTCTATGAACATTACCTACGACAAAACAGCCGATGCCATGTATCTGTACTTTCAAAAAGGCAAGAAAATTTCTCGTACCGTTGAACTCGCCGATTTACTTATTGCTGACCTCGATAAGCAGGGGAAAGTCATTGGAGTAGAGGTCCTCTGCGCGTCTCGCCAGCTTGTAACGAAACGTCGTGGCAAAAAGATGAAGGCACATAATTTTCTCAAGATGGATATTCCCGTTACGGTGAGCGCGTAACTTTGGTAAAAATTATTGATTAAATACCAAGATCGCCGCGCTTCAATGGACGATTGCGCGGCATGATTTCGCTAAATCAAATGAAAACGCTCTCCTTGAAAGAGGAGACCGTTGTGCTACTATAGGCCCCTATGCAAACCATTGATCGAGTACTGCTAAGCGCGACACGGGTTGGCGTTTTTCTTATGCCCTTCGTGCCCCTCGTCATTTCCTCTTCGCTGTTTTTCCCTTTTATCACCGGCAAGGGTTTCGCGTTTCGGATTATCGTTGAAATCATATTCGCGTGTTGGCTTCTTCTCGCACTGCGGAAACCGGAGTTTCGCCCCCAGAAATCAGCACTTCTTTTCTGCGTCGCGGCATTCCTTGGCGTTATCTTTCTCGCCGATCTTTTCGCCGAAAATCCGTTCAAAGCGTTCTGGAGCAATTTCGAGCGCATGGAAGGATTCATCACCCTCATCCATCTTGTCGCCTATTTCCTCGTAGCTTCCTCGGTCATGACCGAGAAACTCTGGTATCGCTTCCTCGCAACTTCCGTCGGCGTCTCCGCTTTTTTGGGTATCTACGGCCTTTTGCAACTCGCGGGGAAAATCGTGATCAACCAAGGCGGTGTGCGTCTTGACGGAACTTTTGGCAACGCCGCGTACTTCGCGGGGTACATGCTGGTCCACATCTTCATTTCGCTCTTTCTCATTTCAAGGCACCGAATATCTTTCTCCTGGAAGTGGCTCTATGGAGGCGCGATGTTGCTCCAAGTGGTGACGCTCTACTTTACTGCCACACGAGGGGCGGCGCTCGGTCTTATCGGCGGTCTTTTTCTCACGGTACTCCTTGTCGGGCTCTTCGAGAAAAAGTACCAGCGTCTTCGGATCGCGGCTCTTTCCGGATTACTTATCATCATTGTGCTTGTGGGAGGTTTGTACCTCGCGCGCGAGAGCTCCTTCGTCAAAGAAAGTCCGGTGCTGACGCGTTTTGCCTCGATTTCACTCGCTGACGCGGGTCCACGCTTCATGGTGTGGGGAATGGCGCTAGAAGGTTTTAAAGAACGGCCGATACTCGGTTGGGGGCAAGAGGGTTTTAACTACGTCTTCAACAAATACTATGACCCCAACATGTGGGCGCAAGAGCAGTGGTTCGACCGCACCCATAACATCTTCTTCGATTGGCTCATCGCTGGGGGACTCTTTGGACTCCTCGCGTACCTCTCGCTTTTTTGCGCGCTACTCTTCTATCTTTGGAGAGGGAAGCCCTCTGATGGGGGAGAACCTTTTTCCTTCACCGAGAAGAGCGTGCTCACCGGCCTTCTTGCGGCCTATGTCGTTCACAACTTTTTCGTTTTCGACAACCTCATAAGCTACTTGCTCTTCTTCTCCCTTATTGCCCTTATGCACTCCCGCTTCAAACAGCCCTTCCCGTTTTTTGAAAAAGCGAAGACCCTCTTGAGCGAGCAAGCTCTTTCCATTTCGGGGGCGAGCGCACTCATCGTTCTTATCGCCGCGGTATTCTTCTTGAATATCCGGGCGATCGGGGTTGCTCGCAATCTCATCAGCGGATTGAAACAAAGCGCGAAGGGGGCTGCCGAAAATCTCGAGTTTTACAAGCGAGCGTTCGCCCCTGAAACGATCGGAACGCAGGAAGTTGCCGAGCAGGCCATGCAAGCCGCCGTTCTCGTCGCAAATACGGGAGCGGTACCTTCGGATCTTAAAAAGGAATTCGTGGATTTCGCCGTTCTCGCGATGGAGCGAGAGATCAAGCGTGCTCCGAATGACACGAGACTTCGTATGTTCATCGGAGGATTCTATAATCGTCTTGGGAGATTCTCCGACTCGCTCCCGCACCTACAGAAGGCGCGAGAACTCTCGCCGACTAAACAGACCGTGGCCTTCGAGCTTTCGAACGTGTACCTCAGCACGGGCAAAATCGCCGAGGCGAACGAGCTCCTAAAAGAGGCATTTGAACGAGCACCCGAATACATGGGGGCGCGCGTCGCGTACGCAGTTTCTGCCATTTACTCGAAAGATCTTGCGCTGCCGGACAAGCTCTTCGCTACCACTACCTCGGTGAACGTCCTCGCGGACGAAAGATTGGTTAAGGCGTATTATGAGACAGGCGCGTACCAAAAGGTGATTTCACTTCTTAAATTACGCTTGGAGAAAAACCCAAACGACGGGCAAACATACGTCTCACTCGCGGCGGCGTATCTCTCAAGTGGCAATAGGACAGAAGCCATTCGCTCACTCCAGAAGGCGATTGAGCTCAATCCCGAATTTAAGCAGCAAGGTGAATTCTATATCGGCGAAATACGAGCTGGGCGAACCCCATAGCACTCATCTCAAAACGTGCTGAAGATAAGGCCGACTACAATCGCGAGAAGGGCGATGATCTTTATGAATATCCCTCTTTCTTTAAAGTAGAAATTTCCCGAGAGGATTGAAAAGAACACACCTAGTCCTCGTTTTGCGGTCGTGATGATCGACGCCGCGCCGTAGAGGTACGCGAAGCTCATGAGCACGTTTGCGAATCCCGCGCTGACCGATTGTGCCAACACCGTAGGTCTTTTGAGAAGCAGAATCGGATTTTCCTTCGCTACAAAGAGAGCCATGCAGAAGAAATACACAAGCAGTACGGCAATGACAATGCTCTCCTCCGCTTCAACGGAGTTGAAGTGCGTAATATTGTACTTAAAGAGAGACAGTGTCGCCGCCCCAAGTATGCTTGTCCCCATGACGAACCACATGCCGTCCTTTTTAAGGTCATGGCTCCTGAAGAGCAGAATAAGCACCAGTAGTATAAGACTTATACCGATGAGCGCGAACGTGCTTATTGAATATCCGAGCACCAGATCCACAATAAGGAGGAGCGGAATCGTTCCAACACGGATAAAGCTGTAGGTGCTTCGATCTGCGCGGGTAATGGCGAGCACTGAAATTTGGGCGAGCAGGAGTTCGAGCGCGATACGCAGGCTAAGAGTGGGGAGGGATTCAATCGAGAACCGAAATTCTTCCTTAATGGCGGCGATGATGAGGAAGAATATAAATCCCCCGAGCATGCTGATAAATCCCATCGTGTAGATGCTTTGTTTCCCCGTTGCGACGTTGTACTTGCCGAGCGATTCTTGCGTTTCGCCAAAACATGTCGCCACGGCCATGAGCAAAAGTCCGATCATAGTGCCATTAGTATAGCAAACAAGTAGAAACAACGCGGGCAAAATAGTCGTATGCCATACAATAGTATGGACGCTTGAGCCAGTGGACAAAATCAATATCGCATGGTATGCTGTTTTTTAAACGTTCTTTGATGTTGGAACATCCTGAGAACACTAAAGATCAATCTTCAACTTCATGCAACACCATCCAAGAGAGGCAAACAATGAATACTCCGCTTGATGCAGACACGCTGGTCGCCTTAGTGGTGAACACCGCGAAAAACGACACGACGACACCTGACCTCCGCAATCCGCGGGTGGGGTGGCGTACCGACGAACTTCTCACGAAAGAAATTGATGCGCTTGTGGTCTATGGGCACGATGACCCAGTGCTGTACGCTCTTATTGCCCGGCGAATCCATGACGCCGTATCAGACCTTTCTGAGGCGGCGGTGCTCGCGAAACTCGCGATATTTCGGGGCGAACGCATTCAGCCGGTAGGACCTGAACGAAAATCTATGCTTGATGGGCTCCTGAAGGAACTCCGCGTATCTGTCTCGCTCCTTCCCGAAGGTACGCGCAAGCAAAGGTGTCTTTCACTCCTTCAATATCATGCCGGCGTTTTCTACGACGCCTACGATTGTTTTGCGGAGGCGGCACGGGCGCAATTCGACTCTGAGCTTGAAGCATTGAAGTGCGGCGATGCGGCGGGTGCGGCCGTAGCCGGATTTGTCGGTGAGCACTACGTACTTAAACGCTTACTCTGCGAAGACCCGGACGAATCCGCACGTCACTTCGAACGATTGAAGTCTGCGTTCGATCAGCTTCTTAGAGACACAAACGGTAGTTCGTTCCAAGTCTCGTGGGGGGAAGGCAATGCGCCCGTCCACATGATTGAGGCTTGCACCTGGCTCGACAAAATGGATCCCGATTGGGCCAGATGGGTTGAAACGGCACGTCGTGCTGCCGCAAAACTGGGTGCAGCCTTTTCTCATGGCGCCGAATTTGTACGTGCGGCCGATCTTTACTATCAGAATGAGGTTGAGGCCATCCCCGCGCTTCAAGTCGTGGCAGAACAAAGTGCTACGCCAGCGTGGAGAGCAACCGCCCTGCTCCTTTTAGCGCGGCGCGCTTTGCTCGATGGCAATAAAACGGAGGCATCCAATCTTGTGAAAAGGATGCCACTAACGGGGGCATTCCACGTAGTCACCATCGCACGACGCCTCATCGGATAACGATAGGGTGACTTCTGAGACGCTTGTGCAATTGATCGCGAGATCAATTTGCACAAGCGTTTTTTTGTACTAGTATGTTGAGGAGCTTCGGCGACGAAATACTGAGCTCACCAGAGTGAACGTAGAGCTACTTTTTCTATGCACATCAGTGAACATATTTCTCTCAAAGAGCTCACGACGCTAAAGATCGGCGGAGTGGCGAGATATCTTGCTTCTGTCAGCGAGGTCTCGGAGTTAAGAGAAGCTCTCCACTTCGCGGAAGAAAGAAAGCTTCCAGTTATTATCCTTGGCGGAGGTTCAAATGTGCTCATTGCGAACGGAGAGATTAACTCACTTGTCATCAAGATCGATATTAAAGGAATCGAGTGGAAAGAAGGAGCGCCCCCCACACTCCCCACTCTTAAGAGGGGGGAAGGAAAGGGGGGAGCTGAAGATTTTGTGAACGTCATAGCAAGCGCAGGTGAAAGCTGGGACGGGTTGGTTGTGGAAGCGGTAAGGCGAGGACTCTGGGGCATTGAGAATTTATCGGGTATTCCGGGAACCGTGGGAGCAACTCCGATCCAAAACATCGGCGCGTATGGTGTGGAAATAAAAGACCTAATCGAGTGGGTTGAGGTGTTTGATACAAAGGTCGGGATAGTCCGGAGACTATCAAATGTAGAATGTGGCTTCGCGTATCGAGATAGTATCTTTAAGCATCCAGAAGGGAAAGGTTTCATTGTCCTTCGCGTGGCTCTTCGATTGAAGAAGGGCGGCATTCCGAATCTTGCCTACAGAGATCTCAAAGAAATTTTCAATTCTCAATTTTCAATTCTCAATGAAAGAGAGAAAGAAGAAAGACAGAGCAGACTGACACCACAAGATGTGCGGAAGGCGGTCCTCGACATCCGGAGCAAGAAATTTCCGGATCTCGGGAAGTTCGGCACCGCCGGGTCATTTTTCAAAAACCCAATCATCTCGAAGGAGAGATTTGACGAGCTTAAAAAGAGATTTCCCAACCTCCCCGGGTTTCCTTTGACAAGGTTCGACCTTACATCGGGAGAAAGGTCGAACCTTGTCAAAGTTCCTCTCGCTTGGATTCTCGATAACGTCTGTAATTTGCGAGGCTATGAAAGAGGGAACGTGAAGCTGTTCGAGAAACAGCCGATCGTACTCGTGCAAAATGGTCTCGCTTCCTCTGAAGAAATCGAAAGTTTCGCAAAGGAAATCGCAACACGTGTGAAAGAAAAGACCGGCATTGATATCGAGTGGGAGGTACAGAAGGTCAAAAGTATGAATTAAGAGTTCTGAAGTATGGAGCTCGGTTAACATTCCAACGTAATTCATAATTCATAATTCATAATTCATAATTCGTAATTCCTAATTCTCAAATGGTTATCCACACATCGACGTCACCCGACTATTGTATTCACCTGCACAGTTGCGATAATTACTGGAGCCTATGCAATTTCTTTTCGTCGAGAGAGAATTGTACGCTTGAAAATTAAGTTGCCGAGAAGAAATACGCATGCATGAACTCCTTGTGAGCGCACGGACTCTTCTCTTATAGAACTATGGCAAAGAAAAAACGAAAGGCAGCGAAGCGCAAGAAGACGTCAAAGAAGCGCAAAGGCTCAAAACGCCGTCGCTAAGCAAAACTCCCTCGACATTTCGTCGGGGGAGTTTTGTAGAAAAAACCGACCCTCGCAGAGGGTCGGCCGGTGTGAATGAGCTATGAGAGGGAAGGGCTTCTCAACCTTCCTGTTTCAAGAGCACGTGCGCGTTGTGGAATTCGCATCCCCGGGCTATCCGAGAATGAACCATCATTTCGTCCTTGTCGGACGGCATTTCTTTCGGAGCTGGGTCAAGCGGGATTGATGCCACAACGTGACGATAAAAACAGCTCTTTGCGGTGGTATGGCAGGTGGGACCATTTGGTGTGACAAGGTACAAAAGTGCGTCATTGTCACAGTCGATGTGCACCTCGTACACCTTGAGCGTATGTCCGCTTGTCTCACCTTTTTTCCAGCGCCCCATTCGAGAGCGAGACCAAAACACGCCCTCGCCTGTTTGAAGAGTTTCTCCAAACCCATCCTCGTCGGTGTACGCGACCATGAGGACTTGTTTCGTATCCTTGTCTTGCACGACAACGGTGACAAGGCCGTCACCTTTTTTAAAGTCTGGGCGAAAGACTGACTTCATGATGTTCATAGAGAGATCTCCTCCTCGGAAGTCTACATACCCGTCAAGATTTTGCAAGAAAAATCTTTGTAAAAGCAAAATGAGAGTGGTAGTATTGCCCCATGTTTGACCGACTCAAAAAGCTCTTCGGCGACGATACTGTGGCCAAGCTAAAGCCTCTCTACGGAACGGTAGACAAGATAAACAGCCTTGAGGCGGCGTTGCAAGCACTTCCCTCGGACGCTCTCAAAACGAAAACGGAAGAGCTCAAAACGCGATTGCAAAAAGGCGAGACGCTCGACGATATCCTTCCCGAGGCATTTGCACTCGTGCGCGAGTCGGCGCGCCGGACGCTTGGTGAGCGACATTTCGACGTGCAACTCTTGGGAGGTCAGATACTGCATAGGCGCGGCATCGCGGAGATGCGCACGGGAGAAGGGAAGACTCTCGTCGCGACTCTTCCCGCCTACCTCAATGCGCTCGAAGGCAAGGGCGTGCACGTCGTCACGGTAAACGATTATCTCTCTCGCCGCGACGCGGTATGGATGGGACAGATTTACCATTTACTTGGGCTCTCGGTGGGGGTGATCAATCACGATGCTTCTTTTTTGTACGATCCCTCACATATCCAGAATAATGAAGTAGGAATTAAGAATTCTGCTCCAGACCATAATTCAGAATTCATACGTCGTAATTCTAAAGACATTGCCAATAAGAATCATTCAAAAGTGGATGGTAAAGATTTAGATAAACTACGAGATTTACAAGGGGGGTTCCGGGTTGTTCATGAGTTTCTAAGGCCATGCACGCGCCGCGAGGCCTATGGCGCGGACATCACCTACGGCACCAACAATGAATTCGGGTTCGACTATCTCCGCGACAACTTGGAGTACTCGAAAGATCGTCTCCGCCAGCGAGAGTTCAACTACGCGATCGTTGACGAGATAGACTCCATTCTTATCGATGAAGCGCGAACGCCCCTCATTATTTCCGCCCCTTCGGGAGATTCGGAGGATCTCTACTCGCGCTTTGCAAAGATCGCGCGAGGACTCGAGCGGGACGTCGACTTTACCGTTGATGAAAAGCAAAAGGCTATTTCGCTCACTCCTCTAGGGATCGAGAAAGCCGAGAAGGAGCTTGGTGTTGACAATATCTACACCGAAAAAGGTATTAAATATGTGCATCATCTTGAGACCTCCGTGCGTGCCAAGGCGATCTTCCATCTGGATAAAGAGTATGTGGTTAAGGATGGCGCGATCGTCATCGTCGATGAGTTTACCGGCCGCCTTATGCCCGGTCGGCGCTGGAGCGAGGGCCTCCATCAAGCGATCGAGGCCAAAGAAGGAGTGAAGGTGCAGAAGGAATCGCGCACTTTTGCCTCCATCACGTTTCAAAACTATTTCCGTATGTATACAAAGCTCGCGGGGATGACAGGTACGGCGAAGACGAGTTCCGAAGAGTTTTACAAGGTGTACGGTCTCGATGTCGTTTCTATCCCTACGAACCAGCCGATCGCACGGGCCGATCGTAATGACCAGATATTCCAGACAGAGAAGGGTAAGTTTAAGGCCATCGCACGGAAAGTGGCGGAGCTTAATAAAAAAGGTCAACCCGTACTTATCGGCACCGTCTCGATCGAGAAGAATGAAGTACTCTCGGAGTATCTGCGCGTTGCCGGCGTCCCGCATGAACTCTTGAATGCTAAGAACCATGAGCGCGAGGGAGAAATCATCGCACAGGCTGGGCGGAAGGGGGCGGTAACGGTCGCCACCAACATGGCAGGTCGCGGTGTTGATATCAAATTAGGAGGTAATCCGCCTCTCTCCGATGAAGCGCGCTTTGTGCGCGAAGTCGGAGGACTTTTTGTACTCGGTACCGAGCGCCATGAAGCGAGGCGTATTGATAACCAGCTTCGCGGCCGATCGGGTCGTCAAGGCGATCCGGGAGAAACGCAGTTTTTCGTCTCGATGGAAGATACGCTCATGCGTGTTTTCGCGCACGACACCATCAAGAACATGATGGGGCGCTTCGGTATTCCCGAAGACGAACCAATTGAGAATCGTATCATCACGCGTTCGCTTGAAACCGCGCAGACGAAAATAGAAGGGTTCAACTTCGATTCGCGAAAACATGTCCTTGAATACGATAACGTCCTCAATCACCAGCGAGGGGTGATCTACGAGCGCCGCCGCAAGATTCTTCTTGGTGGTCCTGAAGCGGTGGACGAATACTTTGGAGCATTATTCGAACAAGGTTCGACCTTGGATCGGGAGAAAGGTCGAACCTTGTTCGAATCTAAAAAACAGCAACTCGGCTCTGATTTCTACGGGGCCATACAGCGTCTTATCTTACAAACCATTGACCTCTTCTGGGTGGAACATCTCGAAGTCATGGACTACCTTCGCGGTTCGGTGAACTTGCGGGCCTACGGACAGCGGGATCCTCTTGTCGAATACAAGAAAGAAGGGCTCAAAATGTTCAAGGAGATGGAGGAAAATATCGTAGCGCAAGTGGTAAAAATCTTTCCGCATGTTGGGGGTCTCTCTCCCACTGTGGAACAAGTGAGACTTCAGGAAGTGCATGAGCAAGCGCAGCTCATCGGTTCGGGCGACGAGGAATCGGACGCGAAGCATCAAGGAAATGTTCATCGCACGTCCGATGAACCAAAGGTAGGTCGCAATGATCCGTGTCCGTGCGGCAGCGGGAAGAAGTATAAGAAGTGTCATGGAGCCTCTTAGTTCTTTCTTCCCCTCTTTAGAGGGGAAGTGCCGTGGCTTCCGAGGCGAAGGGGTGTCTTATTGTATGAAAACAAAAATAAGTAACTTATCTTCGCTCAAGGATAATCGGCGGAAACTCCGCAATGAATCAACTCCCCAAGAAATAATGTTATGGGCTCGATTAAGGAAGGAACAGCTGGGTCACAAATTTCGACGTCAGCACTCATTTGGGAATTACATAGCGGATTTTTACTGCCCTGATAAAAAACTCATTGTTGAGATCGACGGCTCACAACACCTCGACCAAGAAGCGTATGATACGGAGCGGACTACATTTTTTGGAAAACAAGGTTTTCGGGTGGTAAGGTTTTGGAATAGTGAAATCAATACCAACATGGAGGGTGTCATTACAAAAATTATAGGATTACTCGAATAACACCCCCTCTCAGTCTCCCCCTCTAAAGAGGGGGAGAATTAAAGCAGGGGGTCCTCACATGAAAGAAGACCTGTTTAAAGATTTTCCAAAAGAGCGAGAGGAGGGGTTAAAGAAACTCTATCGGTACAGCGCGTTTGACGTCATGTTCTATCGCTCTAATCTTTGGACGCATGCTCATCGGGTCTCGTGGCTCACAGAGGATATCACTCCCGTTGCTTTGAAGTACTTCAAGAAGTTCGATGGGGAAAAGGCGCGTATTCTCGCCCTCGTTCATGATGATGCCGAGCTTATCACAGGCGACATACAATCCCGCGCCAAGGCCCGGGCGAGCAAAAAAGACAAGCTCAAATGGGAGCGCAGTGAAGCGCGAGCCATTAAAGAACTAAGCTCTCGATATCCAAAGTATGTAGGTTCGTACCGGTACGGGGAGCTTCTCACCGAGGCACTGGAGAAGAGCACGCCTGAATCATGGGTAGTCACCTTTGCCGACAAACTCGACGCGTATTGCGAAGGGCTTCACGAAGTTTTCGCGGGGAATTTTTCTCTGCTCCAATGTATTCTCTTCTATCCCCGCATGCTCGGATTCCTTGATAGAAAATTTCCAAAACTTACTCCTTTCCTCTATGACAGAACTTCCCCGCTTGTTGATGTGGAACGCTATTTGCATGTGCCGCTCATCAAGAGCAAGCGCTACGCGCATGCGGGGAAGCCTCACACTAAAAAGACGATCACCCTTTCATCGACCTCGCCATTCTATGATAGGTGGCGAGCACTTGTTATTAAACACTGGGGTGAAGAGGGAATAAAGACGCTCATTGATCAAAAAGAGTTTCTGTCTCGGTAATTGGTCGTCGGTCTTCGGTTATTGTCTCTTGGTTATTGATTGTTTATCATTGATTGTCGGTCTTCGGTTTTTTCGGTAATTGATTATTGGTTATTACTTTCATGCCCCACATTCACCAAAGAATAGATTTCACCGTCGAAGTGTTTATCGTGCATAAGAACCGCGTGCTTCTTCGACTGCATGATAAATATAAAGAGTGGATGAGTGTGGGGGGCCACATTGAGCTTAATGAAGACCCGGTGGAAGCGGCGCATCGCGAGGTAAAAGAGGAGGTGGGACTCGACATTGAGCTTATCGGCAATCCGAAGGTGTTTGAATCGGCAGATCACACGAGAGAACTAGTGCCCCCCATAGCGCTTAATCGTCACGAAACGAATGTGAGCGGGCACGAGCACGTTACTTTCGTATACTTTGGGCGCGCGAAGAGTACCGATGTGAAAGCGCTTCATGAGAGCGACAAAAGCGAGGAATGCCGCTGGTGTACAAAAGAGGAAGTGGAAGGGATGCAATTATGGGCAAATGTAAAGCACTACGCGCTCGCGGCACTAACGAGGCTCAAAGAAGAATAACTATCACGTAATGTTTCAACTTCGTGAATAGTTTTAATAGAAAAGAGTATGGTAAGAAAAATCGAAAAGAAAAGAAAAGAGAAAATTGTTGCCGTTTCGGGCGGCTTTGATCCTCTGCATATCGGGCACATCCGTTTGCTGAATGAAGCGAAGAAATTGGGAGATCATCTTGTGGTTATTCTCAATAACGATCACTGGCTTCACGCGAAGAAGGGATTTGTCTTCATGCCCGAGAAGGATAGAAAAGAGATTCTCGAGTCGCTCGTTGCAGTCGATGCGGTACAGATCACCTCGCATGTAAAAAATGACCCTGATCGGAGCGTATGCCGTGAACTCTTAAGGCTCCGGCCTCATATCTTCGCAAACGGCGGGGATCGAGATCGAGAAGACGCTGGGAGGAAAAGTTCTTCTCTTAACGCGGAAGTTATATTGTGCGAAAGACTTGGCATTACTACCGTGTTTAATGTCGGGAAAGGCGGCAAGGTTCGCTCAAGTTCGAAGCTCGTTACTCGCTTCAGGGAGGGGGAGAAACGTGCTAGAATACGCAGATGGCGCCGATAATTGAGGTTACACATCTCGTAAAAGAATTTGGCTCCGTGCGGGCGGTTGATGACCTCTCTTTTCGCGTGGAAGAAGGTACCATCACGGGACTTCTCGGCCCAAATGGCGCGGGGAAGACCACGACGATTCAAATGCTCCTTGACCTCATCACGCCAACGAGTGGCACGATTCGCATCTTGGGCAAGGAGTATCGGTCGGCACGCGAATATATTCTCGCTAATCTTAATTTCTCTTCGCCCTACGTCTCCCTTCCCGGGAATCTCAAGGTACATGAGAATTTACTCACCTTCGGACGGCTCTACGGAGTTTTGAACCTTCGAGAGCAGATAGATCGCTTGGCGGATTTTTTCGAAATACGGGAGTTTATGAAAAAGTTGACCTACAACCTCTCGACCGGCCAGCTCACGAGACTCAACCTCACCAAGGCGCTCCTCAATAACCCGAAACTCCTCCTTCTCGATGAGCCGACCGCGTCACTCGATCCAGATATTGCCGACCGCACGCGGCAACTCTTAAAGCGCATCCAAAAGGAGAGAGGAGTCACCATCCTGTACACGTCGCATAATATGGAAGAGGTTGAGGAGATTTGCGACAAGGTCATCTTTATCCAAAGGGGTCGGCTCAAAGACGAAGGCACTCCCGAGGAGCTCGTGAAGAAATACGGCCGCGAAGATCTCAACGATGTGTTTTTGCATATCGCCCGAAACCAAACTGTATAACCTATGACTGAATTACTGAATAACAGAGAAAGGCGTCATATCTTGTTTTTGTCATTAGGTCATTCAGTCATGAGTTATTAGTTATAAATACTTATGAAATGGCATCGCATAAACGCTCTCCTCATCCGACACCTCTATCTCTACAAGAGGAGCTTTCCTCGGATCATGGACATCATCTACTGGCCGGTGATGGAGCTTTTGGTGTGGGGCTTTCTTAGTCTCTATATTGACAAGCTCGGCATTGGCGGATTTAACGCGGTGACGGTGCTTCTTGGCGCCGTGATTTTTTGGGATTTTCTCAATCAATCCCAGAAATCGGTTTCGATCTCATTTCTCGAGGAAATCTGGGAGAAAAATCTTCTTAATATTTTCGTAACACCTCTGCGCATCAGTGAATTTTTCGTCTCCACCCTGCTCGTGGGGCTCGTTCGCCTGATCCTTGTCGGCATCATTCTCGCCACGCTTTCCTTCCTTATGTATCGGTTCAATCTTTTCGAGCTCGGATTCGCGCTCATTCCCTTCGTGCTCAATCTCTTCCTATTCGGATGGGCGCTCGGGCTCTTCGCGAACGCGATCATCCTCCGCTTCGGCACTTCAGCCCAGATTCTCGCGTGGGGATTCCTTATCTTAGTCCAGCCCTTTTCGGCGGTCTTCTATCCCGTATCGGCACTCCCTTCTTTCCTTCAGGGGATCGCCTACCTTATCCCGTCCACGTACGTCTTCGAGGGCATGCGCGAAGTTTTCGCGACTGGGACGATCTCATCAGCGCACCTGTGGGGTGCGGCTCTCGCGAATCTTATCTACCTTATTCTTATGACGACATTTTTCTTTAGGATGTTCGCCTATGTTAAGCGGGAAGGGAAGCTCTTAAAACTGGAAGGGTAACCTGCAAGTTTGAGAATTTCTAATTCACCTAATTATTCTAATTGACCTAAGGAATGTATAAATCAAAAGTCTTAAATTGGGATTTGGATATTGGAACTCTTTAGAATAATTAGTGTAATTAGGTTAATCAGAACAATTTTTTGTATAATTCTTTCATGCTCAAAAAAACTCTACTCTTAGGCGTTCTCCTCTTGCCCGCCCTAGCCTCCGCCGCTTCGGTGCATTTTGGTGATTACTTTCTCAAAAGCGGCGAGAGTGCTCCCGACGATGTGTATGCGATAGGGGAGAACCCTACGTTTTCCGGCAAAGTGGAGGGCGACGCCGTTTCGATTGGCCGAACTATTTTCAGTCAAAGTGACATTTCGGGAGATGTCTTCTTTATCGGGGAGGAGGTGCATATCGAGGGCGCGGTTGGCGACGATGTCCGCGTGATCGGGGGCACCGTGACGGTAAGCGGCTCCGTTGCCGATGATCTTGTCGCGCTCGGATCGAAAGTGATCGTCAATCCTGAAGCTCGGATCGCGGGGTCTCTCTTTGTGATGGGCGGAGAGGTCGAGATACTCGGCACTGTTCTTGGGGACGTGAAAGCCCTCTCCGACGACTTTTCGCTTCTAGGAACAGTCGAGGGCGACCTTGAACTCTGGGGCCGCGCGTCATTCGATGAACCCTCGCGTATCGGAGGAGACTTTATCTATCACGCGGAAGGAAAGGGCGCTCTCCCTGAAGGCGTGGTCATCGCCGGAAAGACTGTTCTCGATGAAACTCCTCAAAAGGGTTTTACGTTTCCGATACGGGGGATACTGGGAGGACTCTTTTCACTTCAAATTCTCATGATGCTCGCGCTCGGATTCGCTCTCTTCTTTTTAGCTCGGGAACGAACGGAGGAGGTGCTTCTCGACACGCTTCAATGTTTCTGGCCGCGGCTGCTTCGAGGGGCGCTCATCATGATCGTCATGCCGCTTTTGGTCATAGTGCTTATTCCCACAGTCGTAGGCATTCCCCTTTCGCTTGTACTCGGAGCCCTTTTCTTCTTGCTTGTGGCGTTCTCGTTTATTTTCGCCGGCCTTATCGTGGGTGCGTGGAGCGAGCGATTCCTTTTCAAACGTTCCCCGTTTCCGCTCTCTTACCGGCCAGTGCTTCTTGGCGTTATTTTGTTATCGCTCGCTTCTCTCATTCCTTTGGTTGGCCCGCTATTTCATGGTATCCTGCTCCTCACGGCGGCGGGCTCTCTTGGCACCGTCTTTTTCCGAGCCCTGCAAATAAAAAGGTAACGTATCAGATCATATGCGGCGACTCATACGATTTTTCGACAAACTCGAGGATAGAACCAGAAGCAAGCTTTCGCGCGTGCCTATTGTGTACGGTGTCATTGGTGGAACAGCAATCGTCATGTTTTGGCGCGGGGTGTGGCACCTTGCCGATATGTTCGAACAGAGCGGAGGGCTGTGGGCTATCCTCTTTGGAGCTCCCGTTTCGACTATGATTAGTACTCTCATCCTCCTTCTTGCGGGGCTCTTCGTGTCCTTCTTTATCGGTGATCGGATCATTCTCTCGGGGCTCATGCATGAGAAGAAAATAGAAGAGAAAACGGAGAACGAAGTTCGCGCCGAAGGAGCACTCCTCAAGGAGATATATGAGAAGCTGGAACGTATGGAGAAAGATTTGCGGAGATAAAAGAGAAGCGGTGAATCCGAAAGCCACATCATGTCTTTCAGATAAATTATTCTAATTGACCTAATTGACCTAATTAGTCTAATTGACCTAAAGAAATCACAATGTCCGATAAAAATCCAAAATACGACCTTGAAGAACGCACCGCAAAGTTTGGAGAGGCGATTGTGTTGTTTGCGAAGAAAATACCCGTAAATCCTGTCACTTCGCGCATCATTCCACAATTGGTTGGTTCAGGCACCTCCATTGGCAGCAATTATTGTGAGGCAGACGATGCCGAGTCGGGAAAAGATTTCGTCCACAAACTGTGCATCTGTAAAAAGGAAGCTCGAGAAACCAAACACTGGCTTCGTATACTGTCCGTTGCTGCGCCAGAGTTAAAGGGTGAAGCAAGAATACTATGGAAAGAGGCAAATGAACTTAATCTGATTTTCAATGCTATTGTTAAGAAGATTTGAAATAAGAAAACGTCCCTATGAGACATTGGTATTTTGGATTTCTTTAGAATAATTAGGTTAATTAGAACAATTAGAATAATTTTCTCCCTATGCCAGGTATGCGAAAAATCGAACTTACCTTTTTCTTCTTTCTCGTTGTCGTCACCGGCATTTTCTCCTTTTTCATATTCAAACCTTATCTTTCCGCTCTTTTCGTGGCGCTCGTGTTCGCGCTCGTCTTCCGCCCCGTCTATGAGGCCATCCATAGGAAAATACGAAAGCCAAGCCTCGCCTCGCTACTCACCCTCTCGTTTCTTTTTCTCGTCGTATTTATTCCCGCCACACTCTTTGGTTTCTTTATCTTTGACGACGCGCAAGCGCTGTACCTCTCCTCGCGATCGGAGACCTCCGTTCTCGATCGTTTAGATGAATCGCTAGAGCCGATTGAAGCCTACGTGCAAATCGTTCTTCCCGAGTTTGAAATTGATATTTCCGAATATATAAACGCCGCGCTCTCGTTTCTCGTCGATAATTTTGGAAGTGTGTTCAGTCGTCTCGTCGGCGTCGTATTTCAGACGTTCATCATGCTTCTCGCTCTCTTTTACCTCTTTCGTGACGGTTCCAAGTTTCGCTCGTTTCTCATCACCTTCTCTCCGCTCGAAAATGAGTATGACGAGCGTATCTTGAAACGCCTTGAAACGGCCATTGCCTCGGTCGTGCAAGGAAAACTTCTTATCGTTGTGCTCCAAGGGATCCTCGCGTCTATCGGCTTTTGGCTCTTTGGCATACCGCATCCGGTGCTCTTCGGAGCCCTGACTTCTCTTGCCGCCCTCATTCCGGCCGTTGGGATCGCCATCGTCTTTGTTCCCGCGATACTCTATCTGTTTGCCTTTTCCAGCATTGGAGCCGCTATCGGACTTCTTGTCTTCGGGATTGTGGTGGGCGTGGTTGATAACATTCTCGGGCCGGTGCTCTACGAGAAGGGACTGCAAATGCATCCGCTCATTATCCTGCTTTCCGTACTCGGCGGACTGGTCTTTTTTGGTCCCGTCGGGTTCCTTGCCGGGCCGGTGACGCTCTCACTCCTCCTCGCGCTACTTGATATCTACCCGCTTTTGTTCGGAGAACAAAGGCGGTAAAGCACAGTACACAAAGACCAAACAAACATACCAAAGCACAGTATCCAAAAAGCCAAACGAAAGGAGGATTTGTGATTTGAGGCGTTGTGTTTTTGTCTGGTTTTTTGCCCGCCAGCCGGCGGATTGTGTTTTGTGAAGTTTGAATGTTTTCACGCCAAATGGAGCAGGGCACAGGGTTGTGTTATAGTGTCTCCATGCGGAAAGAACATTCAATTATTGTTACCCACGACGGCAAATTCCATGCCGATGACGTCTTTGCGGTGGCTACACTGCTACTTGTATTCCCCGGCGCTACGGTGACCCGAACTCGAGATGAGGGCCTCATCAAGGGGGCGGACGCGGCAGTGGATGTTGGCGGTATATATGACGAAGAAACGAATCGTTTCGATCACCATCAGAAAGAGGGAGCAGGGGTTCGAGAGAATGGCATTCCCTTTGCCGCGTTTGGACTTGTCTGGAAGAGATTTGGCGAAGCACTCTCCAAGGACAGGAAGGTAGCCTACCATGTGGAAGAGACTCTCGTCTCTCCCATTGACGCCAATGACAACGGGGTTGATCTCGAAACTCCCGGCCCTGTCGGCATCGGGGCTGGCGTCTTCACCTACACCATCGTTGACGCCATACGCGCGTTTGACCCGACGTGGCTCGAAGAGGATCATGCTTCGGACGCGGCCTTCGCTGAAGCGACTCTTTTCGCGAAGCGCATCATTGAGCGCGAGATCAAACGGGGAGAAGGAAAGAAGAAAGGAGAAGAAAAAGTAATCGAGCTATACGAGCACGCGAAGGATAAACGACTCATCGTACTGCCGCATGCCTATTCATGGAAAGATACGCTTTGCAAGTTCCCCCTGCCACTTTTTGTCGTGCATCCGCAAAACGGGACATGGCGAGTATGTGCCGTGCGGGACAACCCGCATGTATTCGTGAATCGAAAAGATTTGCCCGCAGAGTGGGCCGGGCTTCGGGACAGGGAGCTCTCGCGCCTCACAGGCGTTGAAGGCTCGGTATTCTGTCATCGGAACCGCTTTATGGCAGTTGCAGAATCAAAGGAAGGAGCGATAGCGCTCGCAAACCTCGCGCTTGAGGCATAGTCAAAAGTCCATAAAGTCCATAAAGTCCGTAATGCCCATAACGTTTAATGCTCAATCATGAGAATCGAGAAATTTGAAGATATTATCGCCTGGCAAAAAGCAAAGATACTTACTCTGCGCATATACGCATTGTTGGAGCATAACCGTGATTTTTCGTACAGGGATCAGATACAAAGAGCGGCAGTTTCAATCATGAATAATATTGCCGAAGGTTTTGAACGTCGTGGTGATGTCGAGCTTAGACGCTTTTTCTTTATTGCAAAAGGATCCTGTGGTGAAGTGCGGTCCCTCCTGCATTTAGGTCGAGACTTACACTATTTTTCTGAAAGCGATTTCTTGTATCTCCACGATCTCGCTCTAGAGACGTCAAAGCTCTTGTCAGCTTTTATAAAAAAGCTAGGATGATGCCTTTATGGACGTTAACGACTTTTGACTTTCAGACTTATCCTCATGTCTTTCATCGACGAAATAACCTTACATGTAAAAGCTGGAGACGGCGGAAACGGTATCGTCTCCTGGCTGCATGAAAAAGGGAAGGAATTTATGGGCCCCGCCGGAGGTGACGGAGGGAAGGGGGGAGACGTGTACTTCAGGGCGGTGGCGGATATAAGTCGTCTCGGGGCGTACCGGTACGGCAATCTCTTCGCGGCAGGGCGCGGTGGCGACGGGATGCGCAAGAGCCGTCACGGGAAGAACGGCGAAGATCTCGAACTTGAGGTCCCTGTCGGCTCGCTTATCTTGAATAAGCGGACAAAGCGAGTGTACGAATTGCTCCGTGACGGCGAGCGCGTGCTGGTGCTCCATGGCGGACGCGGGGGACTCGGCAATGAGCATTTCAAAAGTTCCCGGAACGTGCGGCCGATGGAATCAACTATGGGGAGGAAAGGAGACGAAGCAGACTTTGAAGTTGAGCTTCGGCTTATTGCTGATGCGGGACTTATCGGCCTTCCGAACGCGGGAAAATCGTCACTTCTCAATGAACTTACCGCGGCGCGCGCGAAGGTAGGGAGCTATGCGTTCACCACCCTCGAGCCGAATCTCGGAGCGTTTTCTGGATTCATCCTCGCCGATATCCCCGGGCTAATTGAGGGTGCGTCGGCCGGGAAGGGCCTTGGCACAGAATTCCTGCGGCACATTGCCCGCACCAAACTCTTACTCCACTGTATTTCGCTCGAGACTGACGATCTCCTCCAAGCGTATAATGTGGTGCGACAAGAACTTACCGCTTTCTCACCCGAGCTTGCCGGCAAGAGGGAAGTAATCGTGCTTACAAAATCGGATACCCGTGAAGCAAAAGATGTTAAAAAAGCCATCACGGTACTCAAACGAAAAAACCCTGACGTATACACGGTGTCAGTCATCGATGATGCGAAGCTGGAACAATTTAAGAAGGAGCTCCAGGCGCTCCTCAAGGGGTGAACCCAGCCTCATTCCTCCTTCCCTTACCTCCCCTCCTTGGATGAGGAGGGGTTGGGGGTGGTCGAGTCTTCGAGACGGAGGATATTCCTCCTTTCATAAAGGAGGGTGGTCGAGTCTTCGAGACGGAGGATTTATGAGGTTACGTTATAACCCACGACTGAGGAACATTGCTCGAAATTTGCGTAGAGCACACAATCTCTCCGAGGTACTCCTATGGCAGGAGCTACGAGCTAAAAAACTCGGCGTGCAATTCTTGCGGCAGCGACCAATCGATGAGTACGTAGTGGATTTCTTCTGCACCAAACTAAATCTAGCTATAGAAATAGATGGGGTAAGTCATGACAGTAAGGTACAGAAAGATGAAGAGCGAAAAAGGATTCTCGAATCAAAAGGGGTTCATTTCCTCAGATTCCTCGACAGTGAGGTTCGAAACAATCTTCAGGGTGTTCTTCTGGTGATAGCAGAATACATTAAATCCTCCGCCAAGCCCTTCAAAGCAAGGGCTTCGGCACCTCCTTTAAGAAAGGAGGAATAAGACGGAGCTACCGGAGCAGCGAGACAAAGATTTCTCGAAGCATCTCAGGGTTTGCCGCCCCCTTTGTGGCTTTCATGCCTTGGCCGACGAGAAATTGAAGCGCCGCCATTTTGCCTCCCTTGTAGTCGAGAGCCACTTTCTCATTCGCCGCGATGATGCCCTCTGCCACCTTCCTTAAGCCCGCTTTGTCGTTTTGTTGTAGAAGTCCTAGAGTCATGGCAAGCGCGCGCGGATCTCCACCCTTTTCAAAAAGCACCGCGAGGACGTCTTTTGCTCCACGCGATGAGAGCTCCTTTTTTGTAACCATGAGAATAAGCTCGGCGATTGCTTCCGGCGTGAAGAGAAAATCGGCACGATCCTGATCGAGCTTATGCTTTTTGATGAGACCGAGGAGATCCGAGGTGAGGTAGTTCGCGGCAAGAAGGAGGGCTTCTTTTTCTACTCGCCCCTTTGCCATCGCCTCGAACAGATTGGAGAGGGAGCGGCTGCCAACGAGGGTTTCAATATCACTCTCTTTAAGTGAAAGCTCCCGATATCGCGCCCGTTTCGCATCGGGAAGTTCAGGCATCTCTTTCCGGAGGATTTCCTCCTTGAATTCGGGAATCTCGCGTATCACAAGTTTGGGAAGGTCGGGATCGGGGAAATACCGGTAGTCCTCCGCCTCCTCCTTGCTTCGTTGGCTGAAGGTTTTTCCGGTGTTTTCGTCCCATCCGCGCGTCTCCTGCTTCACCTTCTCGCCTAGGTCGAGTAGGGAAGCGTGCCGCTCTGCCTCGTACGCGATCGCCCGTTCCACCGCGCGGAATGAATTCAAATTTTTCACTTCCACTTTTGTCCCAAGCTCCCCCTCCTCTCCCTCGGACTTCTTGCTAAGGCTGATGTTCGCCTCGATGCGCATTTCCCCCTTTTCCATGTTCGCGTCCGAGACGCCAAGATAGCGGAGGAGTAGTTGGAGCTCGCGAGCGAAATCTCCCGCTTCTTTCGCGCTTCGAATAACCGGCTCGGTCACAAGTTCCATAAGCGGCACTCCCGCTCGATTAAAATCAATCAGACTAAATCCTTCGCTCTTAATTCCTCCTTTAGAAAAGGAGGTGTCCGAATCTTTGAGGACGGAGGATTTTGAAATCCCTCGGCTCGCAGACTCGCCACTCCCTTTATCCGCCAGCTGGCGGAAAGGGAGAATAGAGGAATCCTTGTGCAGGGAAGTGGCGGTGTCCTCCTCGAGATGGACGCGAGTGATTTTCACACCCCGAAGCTCGCCTCCGCGAACCAGCGGGAATTCGTACTGACTCAGTTGATACCCTTTTGGAATGTCGGGGTAGAAATAATTCTTTCGGTCAAACTCGGTGAAATCAGCGAGGGTCCCTCCAAGCGCGATCCCCACTTTCAGCACGTGTCTCACCGCCTCTTTATTAATCGTGGGAAGCGTACCGGGGTGTCCCATGCAGATAGGGCAGATGTTCGCGTTTGGACGAAGCTCATCCGGATCATTCTTCGAATCGCAAAACATCTTCGTTTTTGTACGAAGCTGTGCGTGTATTTCAAGACCCACGGTAAGTATGTAGTCGTTCATAGGTAGATAATGTTCATGGAAAGTACGCTATTCAGACTAACATTGATTGTCGCTCATTTCAAAATGTCGCCCGTGGAAAAGGAGAATACGCGTTGTGAAGAGTTGGTAAAGGTAATTCCCACACCTCCTATTCTCCCTTTCCGCCAGCTGGCGGATAAAGGGAGTGGCTCATTCTGATGATGTCGAGGGATTTCTAAAATCCTCCGTCCCTCGAGGATTCGGGACACCTCCTTTTGAAAAGGAGGAATTAAGACCTCTTGATTCGGGGGTGTTTGTGTTTTCTAACGCTAGGCTGAAATTGAGGACATCTTCTTCCACCCCTTTAATAGCACTGTCGCGACATTTTCCCCGTGAACGGCGGAATGCTTGCCGCAATACCCGCCACGGTCAGCGCAATCTGCGTGTGAAACGAGGCACTCCGGGAGGGAAATCAGGATATGTCTCACGAAAAAGTGGCGGTGGAGAGATGAGAGCGGTCGGTGACAACTTTGCGCGGAGGGAACATGGGTATCATCCGAGATGACCAAATCCCGAACAATCTGACCATCTCGGCTAGACTAACTCACATTACTCCGAGAACAGACCGGACCCTGATCGACATTTGAATGCGTGGCGCGAGTGTGAAACAGGGGAGAGATATCCACGAAAATGTGAATGTTTTCACAAAATTCGATTTCCGGCATCGGAATAAATCTTCTGGTCTCCAGACTCGGCATTTTGGGAGCGCGAGCTTCGCGCAACCTCGAGAATCGAAGAAAAACTGGCTGAAATTTTTTTGCAATCGCGACGAAATTCCTCTTGTCCACAGATTTTTGGTATCTCTTCCATTAGGCAAACTCTATAATTAGTCGCATCAATCCCCCCAGAGATATCTATCAGGACCATCTCGCCAAACATGAATTCCGAGCTTATTTTTTCAGGTAAAAAGTTCATCTCGTCTAAGCGAGCTGCCTTGGAAACTGGCTACGCGCCGGACTACATAGGTCAGCTCTGTCGGAGCGGAAAAATCGGGGGGAGGCTCGTAGGGCGGACGTGGTACGTCTCTGCCGATGCCATTCTCCAGCACAAATCGGAAAATCCTAATGGCTCTGGCTGGAAACAGCCCCGACGGAATCCACTCGAGAATGGGGTGTCAGGAGCGCCCGCGGCGGTTTCCTCCACGCCCTCGTCCGAGGTGATCACGGAGAGCGAATCAACCGGAGTCAAAGGCACTCCCGAATCTTCAGAGGCCGACCCTCTTGCGGTACAAAACATTCCACCCTCCGCTCCACTTCGAGCAGCGGCTGAAGTCGAGAGTGATTCCCCGCGCATCGAGAAGGTCGTCACATCGGCACTCGAGGAGGCGCATCCGGTTTCCTCGCGCGCTGTGAAGATGCCGATGCTCTCGGCTGATTTTTTTAAAAAAGTTGGCGTCGCGGCGTTCTCATTTCTTGTCGTATTCGGTTCATACACGTTTGCGAATTCAGAAGTGTTTAGTGAGGCACAGCGGCACGCGAAAGAGTACGCGCAGTTTCTGGCGATGAGTGTTTTTGAAGAAGTGAACGAGATCGGCGAGAGGACGCTCGCGGGGGGACTAGCGGTTGTGGAGATGGGTGGGCGAGCGGGAGCGAGTGCGGGAGAGGCTTTCGCTCTACTCGTCCACGATCCCGAGCGTGCCGCGCTTTCTTTCTACCACGGGGCGAATTATTTCTTCCGCGCGTTGCCTAGGACACTCGCGGCACTTCCTCCGTACGCAAAGAGCATGTACTTCGCCACCGGCACGGCGATCTTCGACTCTGCTCATTCGCTTGCGAACTCATTCCTCCGGTACCCGATTTCGGAAACGGTTGCACTGGTCAGCCGTTCTCTCTTTTATGTCGTCTCCACTGGACTTCAGGAGGGAGTGAGGAGTGCCTCAAGTGCGATACAGGGAGGTCTCGCTCATCTTGGGAGTAAGGGCACGTACACGGACACATTAGGACAGCCGCTTGCCGCAGGGGCTCTCGCGCTTCGCGAAAGTACGCTTAAGGGCACGTCGGCTTTCTCCGATCGGCTCCGCTCGTACCATGACCGCGCGTTCTCTTCCGTCTCGGGCGGAATCTCCGCGCTCATGGCGGGCGCATACGATCTTCTCTTACCCCTTCGCGAAAGTGCTCGTTTTGTCTACACGACCCTACACGGGGGTATCGAGCGTATTCGAACGCTCGGGAGACTGACGGCTCCGCTCGTGGAATCTAAAGAGGCGGTTCTCTCTCCCACAGCAACTCCAGCAACTTCTTCTCCCGCTCCTTCTCTCGTGCCGCAAGAGAGGATTGTGACGGAGCGAGTGACAGAGCGGGTGATCGTGCCCGTTCCAGCGCAAACTTCGCCCTCTGCGCCCATACAAACGGTGTTCGCAAGCGGCGTGTCAGAAAGTGAAATGAACGCCAAACTCTCCGCTCTGCAAACTCGCCTCGCCGCCGATATCGCGTCCCTCCGAGGAACCACCTCGCAAACCGCGCAAGCGACCGCGAATAACACGACGTACATCAATAATGTGTACAACGCGGTGGCGCAGACGAACAATCTCGATCGTATACAAGATGTGCTCCTCGTAAACCCAACCGCGACCAATGGCACCTTTACTTCTCCGTCAATTTCGGGGGCGACCATTACCGGCTCGACGTTCAGCGGTTCGTCGGGCACCTTCACCGGCTCTCTCACGATTTCCGGCACGGGCACTTCTACGATTACCGGAGACACTGCCTTTGACACGGACACTCTCTATATAGACTCCCTGAACAATCGCGTCGGCATCGGCACTTCGTCTCCGACAGATACGCTTTCGATCGCGGGGCCGATCTTCCTCGCGAACAACACGCCTTCGGCTACTGGAAATCGCCTGTACGCAAACGGCGGCGACCTCTACTACGCGGGCAATCTAATCGGTGGCGCGACGACCGGCAACTGGACATCGGACGGCACGAGCGTGTGGCGAGCGACGGGTAATGTCGGAGTAGGTACCTCATCACCATACGCCAAACTATCGGTGGTTGGTGAGGCAGTCGCATCACATTTTACCGCCACCTCAACTATTGCCACTTCCACTTTCTCCGGAGGATTTTCCGTAGGCAGTTCGACGCCGAAATTTCTTGTAGATAGATTCACCGGCAAAGTCGGCATCGGCACTTCTTCTCCGCAATACAATCTGGAGCTCTTGGGCAACCTCGGCGCCTTCTATCGCGGAGGCGACACGCAGACGCCGTTCTCGTTTGACGCATCAGGCTCTTCGCTTGATGCCTATGTCGCTCTTGAAATACGGGTGCCGGCAAGCAGTGGGGAGCAGAAGGCTATCGGTTTTGTGAGGGGCAGTGACCTCTATTCGTTCGGAGCGTTTGGCTACAATGTCGGAGGCACGGGGAAACCTGGGTTTGATTTGGGTGATGGGTCGGGAGCGCGCGACACTAGCATCTTCCGTGATTCTGCCAATGTTCTCCGAACCGGCGATTCACTCATTGTGGACGGCTCGCTTGGTATCGGGACCACAAGCCCATATGCAAAGTTAAGCGTCGTTGGCGAGGCAGTAGCCTCACACTTTACCGCCACCTCAACTACCGCAACCACCACCCTCGCAGGCGGTCTCATCGTCGGCTCTGGTGGTGGGACGAATGGGCTGACGGTGACGGGGAATGCCGCTTTTGATTCCACTACTCTCTTTGTGGATTCGGTGAATAACAGGGTGGGGGTGGGGACGGCGAGTCCAAGTGATAACTTACATATTACAGGAAGCGTGAATTCCGCAATCACCTTAACTTCATCAAGTTATCCTACAGACTACAAAACTCAATTAGGTAGTAGGGGGGGTGTCGGAGTTTTGGTTTTTGGCAATAATGCAAGTAACGAAATACGGTTTGGTCATACTGGTGCTGGTGGCTCCGGTTCTATTCTCGTAAATAATACAACTGGGTATGATGCTAGTTCTGATGGTACAAGGGCAATGTTCTTTAGTAGCGGCGGTCTTGTGAGTATTGGTGATGAAACCTCCCCTGGCTCCAAACTCTCTGTCTCTGGCAACGCAACTATTGGTGCTTCTTACGACACCACTGCTGCTCCGACGAATGGTCTTTTGGTGGAAGGGAATGTCGGCCTCGGCACCACCTCTCCGTACGCCAAACTTTCTGTGGTTGGACCAGTGGTTGCTGAATATTTCCACGCGACGAGTACAACGGCGACGACGACTTTGGCGGGGGGACTGATCGTCGGCTCTGGTGGTGGGACGAATGGACTTACGGTGACGGGGAATTTATCAGGTTCGTCAGGTAGACTTGATATTGGTGGTTATGTTTTCTCTACTAGATCAAATACTTCAGTGGATGGAATTATTTATGGCACTACTGCTTATGTGGGAGAGACACCAGGTAATACCGGTATCGGTTCTTCTGGAGCAGGTACAGGTTTTTGGGATCAAGGATCGTTAGTGGCAAGAATGGGTGGTAGCGGAGAATTTCAGTTAAATGTGGCTGGAGGTTTATATTTTGGATCAGGAGGACCTACTGCTGGAGATGATGTTGGTCTAAAAAGAAATGCATCGGGAGTCATTGAGGTAAATAATGGAACAGCTGGTCAACTTTCTACTCTAATCGCCAACACCATCGGCATCGGCACCACCTCACCATACGCCAAACTATCAGTCGTCGGCCCTGTGGTTGCAGAATATTTCCATGCGACGAGCACGACGGCGACGACGACATTGGCGGGAGGATTCTCGGTAGGAAGTAGCACGCCGAGAATTTTGGCCGATAGGTTTACGGGAAATGTCGGCATTAGTTTAGCGAGCCCCCTCGCCACGCTTGATGTCGCAAGGGGTAATGGCGTCAACGGCACCGCAACTTTCCGAGGTACAACACATAGCACTTACTTTAATTATTTTGAAAATGAAGACACCTATATTCGTGGAGGTAAGGCTGGTTCTGATGTCTATATTAATGACATAGGTATTGGTGACATATATTTAGTTCCGGGCGGTGGCTCGGTTGGAATTGCTAGCACAACTCCTTGGGCGCAACTTTCTGTAAATCCAAATGGCATCTCTGGTCCATCATTTTCCATCGGGTCTTCAACCGCCACACATCTTGTGGTGACGAATGGAGGGAATGTGGGGATTGGGACATCAGCTGTTCCTGTAGCTAATTTTGAAGTGGTTCGAACGACTGACGGTCCGGTCATCATTGCCCGTGGCAGTTCCGCTTCAACTTACAATGATGTTCGTATCTATAACGACCAGAATACTGCCCTGCGGTCTCTCACATTTAGCTATACCGGCAGTTCATATACCGGTCCTTTCTGGACAGATGGCAATACAGGAGAAATCGGTGCTGTTGGAACACTTGGCGCATATCCACTTACATTTGCAACAAATAATACGCAAAGGATGATGATCAGTTCCGCCGGCCTTGTCGGCATCGGCACCACCTCTCCTTACGCCAAGCTTTCCGTCGTCGGTCCAGTAGTGGCGGAATATTTCCATGCGACGAGCACGACGGCGACTTCAACATTTGCGGGAGGAGGACTCTTTGGCACCGGAGGTGGAGCATTTGGGTTTGCCACCACCACTCCAGCAACTGGCTTTGCGGTGGGAACGCATTGCGTGACAGCTGACACGCGACTAAGACGAAGACGCAAGAAAAAAGGCAAAGTCGGAGGAAAAAGGTTCGACCTTTCTTCCGACCCAAGGTCGAACCTTGGGGAATCCGACTTTATCTACGATGAGGTAATGATCAAAGATGTAGAGACGGGAGATGAAGTGGCCTCAATGGATCCATTCAGTGGAAAAATAGTTTGGTCGAGGGTCAATGGGCTTATGCACATGGGAATCAAGGAAATCTGGACGATCGGCACACGTTCTGGCCGCACTATTCGCACTACCGACAATCACCCTTACTTCGTCCGTCAAAGAAGAACTCAACCAACTCAAAAACTCTACCGCTTTGAAGTTGATCAATCCGTGAAGATAGAGGAATTCACCAAAGATACTATAGTCGCAGTAGCTAACGAAGATCATTCGGTAGCGGTATCAGTTCCAAGAAAAGTAAAACAAGCGCTTCGAGCTACACTTCGTCAAAATCAACCGCAGAGATTTAACGCGGCAGTCTTTGCGGCCGCTATTGTCGAAGCGCTCGCTACTCTTAATCAACAGGCGCATGAGTTAGTCATTGATATCGAATACAAAGGATACGAGACGACAATTGCCAATGTGATTTCAAATGCTTTCCCGGGCATCATGATTTACTTTAAGGGTATTGGCAAGCACTCTCCCGCTCACTATGCGGCGAACTTTGCTCATCGTAAAGAAAGGAAGATAGACAAAACACTTTCTCAAACTGATATTTCTATACAAACAGAAAACGCCCTTAGATGGTCTTTCTCCTCGCACTCCCCGAAAGGAGGTGAAGATCCGGATGCACCACAGGCGTCTCTGATAAGGAAAAGTATAGCCGACCCAGCTTCTATTGTCAAGGAAGGTCTATGGAAGAAGGTCAAAGAGGTGCGGGTTGGGCAGGAAATTGCAGTAGTATATGGCGAGGATGAAAATGCCCGGGTTGCTTGGGAGCCTATTGTTTCTATGAAGATAGAGCCGGAGGAATCAGTCTACGACCTCGAGATAGAAGGCACGCACAACTTCATCGCCAATGGAATAGTTGCCCACAACACTTACATCACCGGTGGTCTCGGTGTGGGCGCGGTCAATAATACTTCGGGGACGCTGACTGTTTCGGGTGCTTCCACACTCGCTGGCCAGCTCAATCTCTCCGGCACTGCCGCCAACATCGCTCTTGGTTCCAATTATCTTTCGGGAGATGGAGGAGATGAAGGAGTGTTTGTGGATTCGAGTGGTAATGTGGGGATTGGGACGGCGAGTCCATTCTCTAAATTTCATACGAATTTAACCACAAGTCAGGTTGCTATCTTTGGAGGACAATCTTTAGGAACGACCAATACTAATTATGCAGGTATAGCTCTTGGATATGCTGAATCTGGACCATTTTATGCAAAAAGTATGATTGTTCAAGAGCAGTTGGGAGATGGTGCAGCGAGAGGAAAGATTCACATATTGAATGACGGTGCCGCCGATGGCGGTAGTGCCAATCTTTCAGACGCAAGATTGACTATTAATTATGACGGCAACGTCGGCATCGGCACCACCTCTCCGTACGCTAAGCTTTCTGTCGTCGGACCAGTAGTCGCAGAATATTTCCATGCGACAAGTACTACGGCAACTTCTACATTTAGTGGAGGATTCTTTGTGGGAACAACCACAACACCGAATCTTTTGGTGGATAAATTTACAGGTAATGTGGGAATCGGGACGGCGAGTCCGGCATCACCTCTTGACATCTATTATGGCGGAAGCAAAATTGCGGACTTCACCAATTCTACTCGCTCATCCATGAGAGTGCTTGGTAAAACGACGGGTAGTGCTGCCGTCATGACTTTTTATGATGGTCCTGACTCTGCAAATGCCGGATACGCGTCATTTGGTATTGATAATACTTCAAATGCCTTCGGTATAGCGGGAACAGTTCTTGCTTCCAGTAAAAATGGTTCAGGTACGCAGCAACCTCTGACTATTGGAGGATATGATGGATCCTTCACAAGCTGGATGACATTTCTTACGGGAGGTAGTGTGGGCGTGAATACCACAGGACCAGACAGAAGATTTGACATTCTTGACGCTTCAAACCCACAACTTCGTCTCACTTACACTGATGGTTCTGTGTATACAGATTTCCAGACCAACTCTGCTGGTAACTTAAATATTACTCCAAGTGGAGGATTCGTTGGCATTGGCACCACCTCCCCCTACGCCAAGCTTTCTGTTGTAGGACCAGTGGTAGCAGAATATTTCCATGCGACGAGTACGACGGCGACTTCAACGATTGCCGGCTACCTTTCCACCACCGCATTTGCCAACACAGCTATGACCGCGGGTTCCATCCCATTCTTCGGAGCAGGAGGATTCATGCAACAATCAAACGCCAATCTATATTATGACTCTACTAACAATCGGCTGGGTCTTGGCACAACATCCCCTTGGGCACAACTTTCCGTCAATCCAAACGGCATCTCGGGTCCATCATTTGCCATCGGGTCTTCAACCGCCACACACCTTGTAGTGACGAATGGAGGGAATGTGGGGATTGGGACGGCAGTACCTGCAAGGAAATTAAGTGTGAAAGGGCAGGGTAATACCGCTTGGCTTGGAGTTGAAAGAAATACAGATACCACTTTACAATTTCAAATTGTGAATGCGGAAGGCACTGGATTTACGGCTAGCACAGGATTAACATCGCCAACATGGACAAATGTAATTGATAATAACAATTCTAATCTTATGTTATCGTCATTTAGTTCTGGCGGAACAGGAGGAAAGATAATCTTAGATTCAGAGTTTGTTGGCATTGGTACCACATCCCCATACGCAAAGTTAAGCGTGGTCGGAGAAGCTGTAGCCAGAAACTTTACAGCCACTTCAACTACCGCCACATCTACATTTGCTGGAGGATTGAATGTGGGATCAGGCGCCTTCCTCTACGACTTCTCATCGGGCATCACTAGTATCAATGCTCTGGAGACAGGTTCACTGAACTTTGACACCGATGCCGGTATTGTCAGTTGGGTGGATTTGCCGATTTCCTCA
>MHRI01000030.1:103058-103221 GCA_001820935.1 Candidatus Taylorbacteria bacterium RIFCSPHIGHO2_01_FULL_51_15
GGACTTACTGATATGCGGGTGGTGATTGGCACGACGACCGCTGATATTTTGACCTCAGCAAATATTCCCTACGGCTCACTCATCATTTCAGACGGGGCACTTTGTGTAGATGATAGTGGGGGGTCAAACTGCGATGACGCGGCAATTTCGCGGGGCGAAATTG
>MHRI01000030.1:103258-103456 GCA_001820935.1 Candidatus Taylorbacteria bacterium RIFCSPHIGHO2_01_FULL_51_15
TCCGACCAAAGATGAGACCCTGAAAGCAGGGGAGATCGTCATGCTTGACCCTCGAAACAATGTGTTCGTCTCACGCTTTGACAAATCGGCGCAGGCCACACCCACACTCCTCGGCGTTATTTCCACCGCCCCCGGCGTTCTCCTAGGTGGTTTTGGCAATGAGCATTATCCTGATGAAAAGAAAGTGCCTGTCACCCT
>MHRI01000031.1 GCA_001820935.1 Candidatus Taylorbacteria bacterium RIFCSPHIGHO2_01_FULL_51_15
CCTTCTTTCGGAGGAGGGGATCATTCTTTTGGAGTATCTGTGGAATCATACGCGTCTCATTACTCGAGTGCTTTTCAGAATACCAAAGAATTTCTTACTGAAACTCTCGCCTTGTTCACATTCCTTGAAAAACCAGTACAGGTCAGAGATCCTCACATGTGCCACAAGTCCGTTTATCTGTCTCCATATCACCGGCTTCCATTTCGTCCCCACCCGCTCGAGATTGATGCGATCAACAAACTGTTGAATAAGCTCCTGGCGCTCACTCGTTATTTTGAGAGGGCGAGGGGATTTTTTTAGAATATCAAGATAGTTTTTGGGAAGATCCATAAATATAGTAAAACACAAACTTATCAGAGGCACAAAGATCAAACAAAAAAAGATTTATAAAACTTCACAAAACACAAACCCTCCAAAATCCAAACAAAGCACAAATTTCCCAAAACACAGATCTGCTTTCTCGTTTGGCTTTTTAGATACTGTGCTTTGGTATGTTTGTTTGGTCTTTGTGTACTGTGCTTTGGCTTTTTATAGTGACCGCAATATCTTGATCTTCGCTCCAAGCGCATTTAGCCGTTCTATTATTCCCTCATATCCCCGATGGATACTGTAAATGTTTCGGAGAACTGATACACCTTCAGCCGCGAGCATCGCGATAAGGATGATCGCGCCCGGGCGCAGGGCGGGAGGACAGACCACCTCCGCGGCTTTAAGTTTCGTCGGGCCGGTCACATAGATCCGATGCGGGTCGGCAAGAAGCGTCTCGGCGCGGAGTTTATCGAGCTCTTTGTAGTGGATCGCTCGGCCCTCGTAGACCCAATCGTGAATGAGTGTTGTGCCACGCGCTTGCGTCGCGATCACCGCGAAAAAGGGGAGATTATCGATGTTAAGTCCGGGGTAGGGACGGGCCTCGATTTTCTCCGGAAGAGCGATAAGGCGCGAAGGAAAAGTACGAAGGTCAATGAGGTTTGTGCGCCCATTCTCTGATTTATAGCGTTTGAGGATTTTGTACTTAAATCCCATATTTTCGAGTTTTAAAAGTTCTAGCTCAAGAAAGTCTATAGGAGCTTTATTGATGCGAATAAATGAACGTGTCAAAATCGCCGCGGTAATAAAGAACATTGCCTCAATAGGGTCTTCAGAAAGCGGGTGGGTATAGTGGCGGTTAATTTCCGCAATGCCGTGAACAATAAGCGTTGTTGTTCCAATACCTTCAATTTGTACTCCGAGGCCTTCTAGGAAGAAACACATCTCCTGAACCTGATAATTCGCGGAAGCATATTTAATAGTCGTTATTCCAGGAATGAGCGCGGCGGCCATGAGCGCGTTTTCAGTGACCGTGTCGCCCGATTCATAGAGCACCACTTCCGCGGGGTGAAGCTCTTTTCGTTCGATTACGTAGTCTTTTGAACGAGTCTCGATCCGCACGCCGAATTTTTCGAGTGCGAGAAGGTGTGGCCGGACGTCACGACTGCCCAGGCGACATCCACCCGGGTGAGGCAACTTGAAGGTCTTGAAATGATGCAATAAGGGAGCGAGTAGCATGACGATGGTTCGCGTCTTGGTTGCAGATTCGACATTCAGTGTCGAAAAGTCGAGCTTTTTAGGCACCGTGATTTCAACGTCGTGATCGGTCCATTTCACCAAAACCCCGATGCTCTGCAGTACCTCAATGACGCGATGCACCTCCTCTATCCGAGGCATCGCTTTAAGCACCGTGGTGCCACTGTTCAAGAGGGAAGCGCATAGAAGTCCCACCGCTCCGTTTTTTGAGGTGTGAGTGATCACCGTGCCGCGAAGCTTTCTTCCGCCCTCGATCTCAATATTCAGTGAACGGTCAGAAAGTTGCAGAATATCTCGATTAAGGGCCAAGCTGATTCTTGATAGGGTCTCGGTTGAGAGATTCTGCTCACCATTCTCAAGTCGCGCCACCGCGCTTTGCGAGGTCTTGAGTTTCTTGGCGAACTCGGACTGCGAAAACCCACGCTCCTCGCGAAGGTCTCTGATGAGGTTGCCGATGTGTTTTAGTCTCGATGAAGCCACGAAGATGACTGAATAGCCAATAACGTATAACTGAATGACTGAATAACATCAAAATTCGTCTACCCGTTCAGTAATTCAGTAATATGTCATGAGTTATAGGTTTCTTCGCAGAGTATAGCATATATGAGATAACAGGGGAAGTTAGTAGCAAGTAGATAGTAGTCCGCCAGCTGGCGGAGTAGAAATAAAAAGGCCGCTCCGGTTGGAACGGAGCGGCACACTTCACGACACCACGACACCCTGATCACCCCATCGGAAGCTCTCGGAACTCAGTCGCCCCGACTTCGCGGGCGAAATCAAAGAGCATATCCCGAAAGATCCGCATGGGGGGAGTTTCCGCTACTCCCATCGCCTTTTTCCCCGTGGATGTTCGCCAACAGAAGAAGGAGCCGTGGGTAACGGCTGGGAATAGGCCGTCGACCCTTAGCCTTCCCGTATCCTCGTCATAGAATGCCAAGAGATCTGGCTTCTGCTTGAGGAGCGCCCTTACGGGAATTCCCGAGCTTTTTTCTGCCTTCTCTCCGATAGGAACACCTTTGAGGGAGAATGCTTTTCTCGCCGCCTGAAGCGCAGTCCGAGGATTGGAGATTCCGAGGAAGGTTGCCGATGGATTTTTGTGCTGGCGTCTTTGCCAGTCCGCGAGAATAATTTAACATTCCATGCTTCTCTTGTCAACCCTTATTAGAGACGTAGAGCGAGAGAAGCGAAAACGGCTTTGCGTTTTCATTTCCGAGCCGAGGAGCTACTATAGTCCAATACTGCGCGGCTTGCCGCGCGAAAAGAACGAGCGAAGCGAGTTCCGACAGTACCTCGGGGTCCCCGAAGGACTATATTCTCTTCAGGCCGCGTCTGTTATAGTGCTATCACTCGCAAGTAACGTAACATCACGAATCGTACTCGAATTGAGGGCATCGAATGATGCGAATCAGGATTCGAGATATTCGTGTCACACATTAGGGCTTGATTAGCGATTATGTCATTCTTCACCCCAAAACTCGGCATTGATCTTGGCACCGCGAACACGCTTGTCTATATTCCTGGAAAAGGGATCGTGCTTAACGAGCCCTCGGTAGTCGCCGTTTCCGAACAAGACAATAAGATCTTGGCGGTTGGGATCGAAGCGAAAAACATGGTCGGGAAAACGCCTGAATCAATCGTCGCGTATCGCCCCATGAAAGACGGGGTTATCGCAGACTATCGTGTCACCGAGGCGATGCTTCGATATTTCATCGGCAAAGCGCTTGGCAAGTGGAACATTTGGAAACCCGAAGTGCTCGTATCGGTGCCGGCCGGCGTCACTTCGACCGAGCGGCGCGCCGTCGTCGAAGCCGCGATTAAGGCCGGCGCGAAAAACGCGTACGTGGTGAAAGAGCCGATTCTCGCCGCGATCGGAGCCGGCATCCCGATCCATGAGCCGGTGGGGCACATGGTGATTGATATCGGAGGAGGCACGAGTGACGTCGCGGTGATCTCGCTTGGCGGGATTGTCGCTTCGACCTCGGTAAAGTGCGCGGGAAATCGCTTCGATGCCGCTATCGCGGATTACATCAAGAAGACCTTCAACCTCGGCATCGGCGATAAAATGGCCGAGGACATCAAAATCGAAGTGGGGTCCGCCGTGCCGGTCGAGGAGGAACTCTCCATGACCATCAAAGGCCGCGACTTTGTGACAGGGCTCCCGCGAACTGCCGAAGTAAAGACCAATGAAATCGTGCGAGCGATGGGCAGGGAGCTCCGAGAGGTGATAAAGGCGCTGAAGGACGTGCTTCAAGAAACTCCACCCGAACTCGCCGCGGACATCATTGATCGAGGGATCATCATGACCGGCGGTTCATCACAGCTTCGGAATTTTCCCGAACTCGTGTTTCGCCGCACCGGAGTCAAAGCGACACTCGCGAAGGACGCCTACTTTTGCGTGGCCAAAGGCACCGGCATCGCGCTCGAGCACCTCGATACCTATAAAAAGACGATCATAGCCAAACGCTAGGTATGCTCGAATCACTGAGGCATCACGCATACGCCATCGCCGGAGCGCCCGAAGAGATTACTCTAGGGCTTCTAAAATCTCTTGAAGAAACAGAGGACATTCGCACGAGGGGAAATCCGGACGTTCGATCGCTGTCGTACCAAGTTATGGGCATTGAAGAGGCGCGTATGCTTAAAGAGGCGGCGGGACGCAGGGCCCTCTCGGGAGATAAGAAAATATTTATCGTTTCCGCGAGAGGGATCACTAAGGAAGCTCAGAACGCGTTACTTAAAGTATTCGAGGAACCTCCCCTCGGCACTCACTTTTTTCTCATTGTACCCTCGCTTGACATACTCCTTCCAACGCTGCAATCGCGCGTGTATCTCCTATCGTCCCTGTCGCGCGCACACCTGCCGCCTACTCCCGCACTCGCCACCGCATTTTTGGGAGAGACTACCGCGAAACGCCTTGAAATCATTCGTGATCTTCTCGCTGTCGCCGAAAAGGAATCGGAAAAGCAGGTACTCATTGATTTTCTGGACGCGCTTGAGCGCGGTCTTGCGGAAGGAAAGAGTGATGCCCGCGCGGCCGCGCTTCATGAACTCTTTTTGGTCAAGAAGTATAGCCGCGATCGAGCGCCCTCTTTCAAGCTCTTGCTCGAACACCTCGCTCTTGTGCTACCGCAGACATAGATTATGTTATACTAATCCACATCACCATGGCCTATACTTTCACAAAGCTCAACGAACGAGCAAAAGAGATGCAAGAAGGACTCGCTAAGGAGTTTTCCGGCCTTCGAAGTGGCCGGGCGAGCCCGGCGGTGCTTGACGGTATGCTCATCGAATCCTACGGAACAAAGCTTCCCATAAAGCATCTCGCTACCATTTCCCTTGAGGACGCACGGACACTTCGCATCGTCCCGTTCGACACCGCGGCGGGAAAAGAGATTGAAAAGGCGATTATGCAGGCAAACGTAGGCCTCACTGCCTCACTTGATGAACACGGCGTCCGTGTCAATTTTCCGGAACTGACTTCGGAGCGTCGCGCCGCACTCATTAAGGTCGCGAAGGAAAAATTAGAGGCAGCTCGCATTCATCTTCGAAGACTTCGAGATGAAATCTTGAAAGATATAGAGGCTAAGGAAAAAGAAGGCGGCATGGGCGAGGACGAGAAGTTTCGCTTGAAGAAAGATCTCGAAAAGCTCATCGAAGCCGAGAACAAGAAGCTTCAGGAAGCATTTGAGAGAAAGGAAAAGGAAGTGATGGGTTAATAACCAATAATCAATATCCAATAACCAAATCGAACCGGCAAATTAATTACCAATAACCAATACCCAATAACCAAATCGAATCGCGGGTCTTCCTTGGTTATTGATGATTGGTGTTTGGTTATTACACTATGACCTTACTTTTATTCCTAATTATCCTCGGCGCGCTTGTGTTCGTGCAC
>MHRI01000032.1 GCA_001820935.1 Candidatus Taylorbacteria bacterium RIFCSPHIGHO2_01_FULL_51_15
GAAAAGGTCACGGTTTTGCGCGAAATGAGAGAAGACTTCCCAGGAACGAATCGCTCACGCACGAAAGCGTCACAGAGAAATGCTCACGCTTCGTCTCACGACGATTTTCTTTGTCTCACGACGCAGAGCTACTACAATCATTCACATGCCTAAGCGCTCACGTATTCCTTCACAGGTTAAGAAGAAAAACCCCGCCGCCGTTGCTCTCGGTCGTTTGGGTGGACTTAAGGGCGGACCGGCGAGGGCCAAGAAGCTTTCAAAGAAGCGGCTGTCGGAAATTGCCAGACAAGCAGTGAATGCGCGCTGGGCGGCCAGAACAAAGTAAGCGCAGCATGCCGTATGTCTAACAGCGTGCGATGTCCTGCCATGATGAGCCGTATCAGCCCGCGTTCACCGGAGGTTTGGTTCCGCCTGGGAAATTGGGAAGCATCGCAAGAAACTCTGCGCTTTCTCGTTTCGCCATCGAGAATTCCGTTCCGGCCTTTAGCGTGCAGACACCCGCGCACGATTTGACTCGCATGGTGAATTTTCCACTGATCTTGATTTTCGCACCGCCTGGAAGATCAAAGGTCGGCGGAGTATATGTATATTGCTTCAACACGACGATTTCCGGGCCGAGATCGCATTCGCAGTCTGTGGCGCGGCCCTTCTCGTCAAGACATCGCGTCCTGACCGGTCTGAAGGGTGCAAGACCAGGGAACAAGCCAAAGCCCCCCATCCAGACGAGGAATGCTCCGAGCCACCTCGCGATGTAATCTCGATTGGCCTCGTCAAGCGTGCCCTGATCGGGTTGTCCACCCCCGACAGGCGTATATGTGTAGGTGAGCGGAGGATCAATTGAAGCAAGCTCATACTTAACTTCTGAACAGGGTTTGCCAGTGCAGCTCATAGGGTTTCTCCTGTAATAGGTGTTATCATGAATATCTTGATAGGAATGACTTTGAGTGTAGTTGTTACAAGCTTTGAAACAAGGAGAAAATCCCACTCGGATAGTGCTTGATTGTGTCGCGGGGTTGCTCATCACATTCCCTCGTCATTCCTGCTTGTAGAAGACATTACTTGACCGCTCACGTATTTTTGTTACCCTTAGTGCCATGAAATCCTCTAAGAAATACTTCCTCTACGTCCGCAAATCCACCGACGACAGCGAACATCAGGTGATGAGCTTGGATTCGCAGATCAATGAACTTCGCGCTTTTGCCGCGCGCGAGGATATCGTCATTCGCGAGATCATCGAAGAAAGCAAAACGGCCAAACAGCCGGGACGACCGCGCTTCAACGAGATGCTCAACCGCATTGAAGCCGGAGAAGCAAACGGCCTGCTCTGCTGGGATGTTGACCGCCTTTACCGCAACCCGATTGACGAAGGCCGCGTGCGCTGGCTTTTGCAGAAAGGCGGCATTGCTTCCATCCGCACACCGACCCGAGAGTTCCTGCCCGACGATGCGGGGCTGCTCATGGGCGTTGAAGGCGGACGGGCCGCTGATTACATTATTCGTTTGGCCAGGAATGTTCAGAGAGGAAGGCGGGAGAAGCTGCGCCGAGGCGAATGGCCCGGAGGACAAAAGCCCTTGGGCTATATTTACGATCATCGCTTGCGGAACATCGTGCCCGACCCGAAACGAGCGCCGCTTCTTCAGAAAGCATTTGAGGACTTCGCAACCGGAAGATTTGGCCTCTCGGCCATAGCGGATCGTCTCTTTGCCCACGGCGTCGTGACTCGCGGCGGTCGCCCTTTGTCAAAGCACGCAGTCGGAGCCTTTCTGACCAACCGCCTTTACATTGGCGTCATGGAATGGAAGGGGGAGGTGTATGAAGGCAAATACAAGCCGCTCGTTACCATTGAACTCTTTGACCACGTGCAACGGGCGCTCAGAGTCAGGAGCAAACCCAGGAACACTCGGAAGGGGCACAACTTCCCGTTCTGTGGTCTCTTTCGTTGCTCCTGTGGCTCTATGATGACGGCGCAATGGGCGAGGGGGCGGCACGGTGGCCTCTATCGCTACTATCGTTGCACACGGAAGGCAGGAGCTTGCTCCGAACCCTACATTCAGGAAAACCGCGTCAGCCAGTCGTGCCTTGAGCTATTGAAGCCCATTGCCCTCACGAGCGAGGAAGCCCGCACTGTCCATGCCTTGATTGATGAGGCAGCCCTTGAGGACAGTCGGTCGCTCGATACCGAGATCAAGGCAGCGCAGGAGAAGCTTTCTGCGCTTCAGGCAAAGCTGGACCGGCTCACGCGCGGCTATCTCGATGAAGTCATCGACGAGGACAGCTACCGCAGGGCGAAGGAGGAACTCGTCACCGAGAAGACCGCGCAGAAGCGCGAAAAGGAGCGCCTTTCCAAAAGCCGCTCAAGTTACTGGATCGAACCCTCACGGGAGGTCGTAAACACCTTGGAAACATTGGGGAAAACGGAGACGGCAAACAATTTGCCGGAGATTGCCAGACTGGTGCAAAAAATTGGAACGAACCCCCTGATTTCGCGCAAAACCGTGACCTTTTCATTCGTCCCGCTCTACGATTTCGTCCCGTCGTTACTGGCTTCTCTACGCCTTGCTCCCACTCCCTCGACGAAACGCAGAGCGGTGACGAATCGCAAAGTTCAAATTGGCGACCCCACGGGGAATCGAACCCCGATTTGGAGCTTGAGAAGCTCCCGTCCTGACCGTTAGACGATAGGGCCATAGACAATGCAAAATGAAAAAATCAAAATGCAAAGATTGACGGCGAGAAAACTATAACAGGAAGATTGATTTTCTCAAAGGGTTTGCTAGCATTCCTTGCAGATATGACAACTACGTTTACCACTTGCACCACTGCCGTTCAATCAACGCCAATCGAGGTGAGCACCCATTATGAGAAACTTCTCGCCGTTACCTGGGAGGCGGGTACCGAGAGGCTCCGGGAAGTCAACGCTGTATTTAGCGCGTTTCAGAGACGGCATCCTGAATTCTCTTCTGAAGTGCCCGAGCGCACCTTCGCATTTACCTCGGTGGGCCCAGCGGGGATCGTGGGGAAAGCTGGGTTAAACTATTTGGTTCCCCGCATACCTTTGAGCCCGTGAGGGAGGTAACGCTCGGGTTCGTCTCACTCTTTCCCTCCGCGCCGCACCTACTCCGACTTTGGACGGGCAAACAGGGAGAAACGCTGGTTGCAAGGATCAGCTGTCCCCACTATCCCACTCTTCAGGGATGCTGCCATGATATCCTCGATGAGGTGGGGAGAGCAGGTCTTTCGGTGACCTCGCGCGGATATGGATCACGCGGCCTCACCTTCGCACTCTCCTAGCGGCGTGGTGCCGCGACTACTTTGAAACGCCGTCCCGAAATCTCGGGACGGCACTGTTTTTTTCACAATAAGATGACTGCGGCTTGGCACCTACTCGTGCTCTGCCTCCCACCTTCGCCGATGGTCGAGTGGTGGGGAAGAGGAGAGGGTGAGTCTTTCGCTCACCTTCAGCTCCTTTGGCGATTTTCGCTTGGGAGTCACATCCTCAGTCGAATTTTCAGGCAACCTCTCGCTTTTTGGCGGTTCCGTGGGAGCGGCGCCCCGATCTACGGCGGCATGCAATTCCTTGAATAATGCTTCGGCCTTTTTTGGTGGCATGGTCTGCTAATTAAATAGCGCTTCCACAATTTTCTTTACCGTACCCCCATCCGCACGACCTTTGGTATCCTTGAGGACAGCCCCGATAAGCTGTCCTTGCTTACTTTTGTCGGTGAGCCCGAGCTTCGCCTTTGTCGCTTCCGCAATCGCGCGAATTTCGCTCTCGGAGAGTTGCGGGGGAAGATACCCCTCTAACACTTTCAATTCCGCCTCCTCGGCCGCGGCGAGCTCCTCTCGTCCACCTTTTCGAAATTGCTCGATTGAGTCTTTTCGTTGCTTCGCGAGACGTTTGATGACCGCGAGAGTTTCCTCATCGGAAAGTGCTTCTGCTTTTTTCAGAGAAATCGCCTCGGTCATGCACGCCGCCTTGAGATTTCTAAGCGCGGAAAGTCGTGCGCTATCCTTCGCGCGCATTGCTTCCACAATGCTGGTATCAATATCTTTGATGAGGGACATACGAGTGCATCTAAAGGTGTAAAGTTATACCCGTATCATATCACATTTTTAAAAGCCACTTTCCTTTCGCACAGTGTCTCATTCGCATGCGCCTCTTCTTAATTCGTGTGCACCATTCGTCAAGTGTATCAACTTCGTTAAGCGTATCTACTATAAAAAAGCCTCTCCGGGGAGCCCGGAGAGGCAAAAATCAGCGTCTGCACTATGGGGGACCCACTCCGCCAAAAGTTCTCGGAGGACGAGCCACATGCACATCCGGCCGCACAAAGGCTTCCTTCCGCTCAATTGGCACGCGAGCGCTCGGCGGGAGCGGCTTTTTCAGTTCGGAAAGTTCGCCGGTGCCATTCGTGGCCGTCTGGCCATTATTGGCATGGATCATTCGCGGCGCTCGGCGTTCGGCGGCCAGCAATTGTCGCAGTAATATTCCTTTGATGTAGGGTCCGGTCGGGATTTGAGACATGCGTTTCTCTGGTTTCTGGGTTGAATGCCCGTCATGGGCAGGGGGTACCTCTCGTTAATGTGCAAGTACCGCTCGTAAGAATATCAGATATTCAATGATTGGGCAAGTGCTCCTACATTTGCTATCATCGATAGATGAATGGAACACTCCTACTTATCGCCTTGATTGTCGCGCTGTTATTTGGCGTCAACATCTTCCTCCTCCTTCGACTGCGGAAACCGCGAGCATCAGAAGATTCGTCGGGTTTGAAACTGCTTCTCGAGCAGATGAATGAGCTCTCTCGCACTGTTGACGCCAAGATTGGCGAGACCACAAAGCAAATGAGCGACACCATGCGCGGCCAATTCGGCGAATCAGCGAAGCTTATTCGCGAAGTGACCGCTAGTCTCACCAAGCTCGATGAGACGAACCGGCAGGTAGTTTCCTTCGCCGACCAGCTCCAGCATCTGCAGGATATCTTGAAGAACCCAAAACAACGTGGCGTGCTTGGGGAATACTACCTTGAGACCTTGCTTAAAAACGTCCTACCACCCAGCAACTACAAAATGCAATACGCGTTCGCGAATGGAGAAATCGTGGACGCCGCCGTGTTCGTGAAGGACAAGATCATTCCCGTGGACTCAAAATTCAGTCTTGAAAATTACAACCGCCTTGCGGAAGCAAAAGACCCCTCCGAAAGGGAGCGATTGGAGAAACTATTTGTGAATGATCTCAAGCTCCGGATACAAGAAACCTCTAAGTATATCCGTCCCGGCGAAGGGACGATGGACTTCGCGTTCATGTTCATCCCGCATGAAGCCATTTACTACGATTTGCTCGTGAACACGATCGGGCTTGTGAGCGACGATACCGAGAACCTCATACAGCGCGCGGCGAGCAAGTATAAAGTCTTGATTGTTTCGCCCACCTCATTTCTCGCGTATCTGCAGACTGTTCTGCAGGGGCTAAAGGCGCTCCAGATCGAGGAAACGGCAAAGGATATCGTAAAGCGCGTGGACGACCTCGGAAAGCATCTCAAGAGCTATGAGGAGTATCACTTGAAACTCGGGAACGCACTCGGAACCACGGTGAATCACTACACCGCATCGGGCAAAGCATTTAAACAAATCGACAAAGATATCCTTAAGGTGACCGGCGCTTCCATCGGCTTTGAGCCGATGGTACTCGAAAAGCCATCTCTTGAAGAATAGTGTATAAAAGATAAGGCGCGAACTCGTAGAGGAGTTCGCGCTCGAAAAAGAGTGAGAAGATTAGAGCTGCTGCGGCCAAGGCCTTTCTTTAACCCTCCAGAACCTGGGGGCCAGGTGTCGTTCATCCCAGTCCCAGTACATGGTGACCGACCAAGGACTGGGGATGTTGGACATTTCGGCTCTCTCCGTCCAACTCACTAAATCGTTTGATGACTCAATTTGCCTGATTGAGTTCGGATGGGTAGTTTCCCACCCGATTTCGATAGTGAATTTTTTCATTCCCTTCTTATCAACTCCTTCCCCCAACCGGAAGAGTGTTATCTTGATGATTCTTGGTTCAGTGTTGGTGGTTACCACCGCTGAAACATTGAGATCATTTGTGGCTGCGAACGCCTTGGGCAGGAGAGGAAGAACGAGGAGCAGTGCAAGAAGAATATTTCGGCTCATAACAATAGGTGCAGAAGGCTGATTTTTGTTTTTTTCAGGCCTAATCCTCGTGTTTTAGTGTAAAGGACAGGCTACACACATATTAGCACACGTTGTACTAGGTGTCAATAGTCCGTTCCTGGATTTCTCTCGTACGCTTGCAAGAATAGGTGCAAAACATATTTTAGCAAAGTACCCACGGCCGTGGGTACTTTGCTAAATTGGTCCGTTGCCTAATAACTGCCGATACTGCCGATTTTTTGCGCTGCGCTGTTCCATTGGCTAAGCGTTGCAATTGCTGTAAACTGTTGTATTGTTATGGAGGGGGAGCATGGGAGACCCCAGGCACCTTACTTGAGTAAACTCAGAACTGTTTGAAGGTTTGAGGCAAGTCCGGCCCCGCTCCCCTCCGGACTTGCTTTTTTTTGGCTTTTTTCGTACGATTCAGGGCTACTTGTTCGCGTTTAGCAAATCCTAGATTTCAAAATGATGTTTGTTGTAATTGAAACGGGCGGGAAGCAATACAAGGTAGCAGAAGGGGACTCTCTCAAGATCGAGAAGCTCTCTGGCGACTTTAAGCAAGGCGACACCGTGACGTTTGACAAGGTCCTCCTTCAGGATGATGGCACGACCACCACCGTCGGTTTCCCGTATATCGCGGGGGCGAAAGTACAAGCTGAGATTACCGAAGCGGGCCGAGGTAAGAAAATCGAGGTCATCAAATACAAGGCCAAAAGCCGCTACTTCAAACTCCGCGGCCATCGTCAACCTTATATGAAGGTGAAGATTGCGAAGGTCTAATTTGTGAGATACTCTAATTTTGTTTGACAAGAAAAAGACCGTGCGCTTGCATTTGCAACGCACGGTCGGAATCTTCAAATGTAGAACTGACCTAGCCTTTTCCGCCCTTCCACCGCGGTTCGAGCTCGAAGGTGAAGATTGCCTCATACACACCCTTCGGGCCCGGGGGAAGCTGCAACTTCAGGAGTCTGGTAAACCCATCATCAGTTCCGCTGAAAACCCCGTCGGGGAGGTGGCGAAAACGTATCTGAGTTTGGGGCCGTCCAGCCACTTCCGCATAGAGTTCAATCTGACCATCGGGTGATTCCGGCTCAAAAATCGCCCGAAACTCGCCTTGTTGGTTCAGCAACCATTCTCCCTCGATGCTAAACACGATTCGCCTCTCCCCTCGCGGAAAGACAATCGTGTGAGCGAATTCCCCTTCAACTTCAAAGCTTGTGCGTTTTTCACCTTCCACAAGTCCATTCCCAAGATTGAAGTTAATCGCCGTACCATCTTTGAAACGCGCAGTTACCGTACCTTCGCTCGCAATATTGTTCGGAACGGAAATCCTCCCTCTTTCTGCTTGAATCCATCGCCTTTCCGTATTGCCAAACTGATCGCGAATCGGCAGACTGATTCCTTCCAAATCGGCAGGGACCGGTAATGATATCTTTTCCACAAGGGAATAAACCACCCTCACCTTTTTGTTGAGTCCATCTGTATCATCAAGGAAGAATCCGGCATTGAAAAGCGGGGACTCACTTTGATCAGCGAGAAAGATGTTACCATCAAACCCGCTTTCGCTTTGGGCGATAACTAGATCGAACGGATGCTCCGCCAAAGCGCGATTGATATCGCTCGCCAGAACAACTCCGTCCGGACGAGGCGAAATGAATGGGAAACGAATCCACCTGTTTCGTGAGGATGGCAGAGCCGTCTGCGCGTTTGCATTTCCGAAAACCCACCGGACCGCCTGCTGGGCATAGGATTCCAAATCCGCCAGCGGCCTCGCCCACGAGTACCTGTCCGACTGAATCAGAATTGGAATCGGCGACACGCCGGGAGGGAAAACGCTTATGTTCCCTCCGCCGCCGCCAGTTGTTGGCGAAGGTGGGGGTGGCGGCGATGCCTGAAGCTGACCGTGCAACTGTTCGATATGAGCGATGAGCGCGTTAACCTGTGCCCTGAACTGTGCTTCCACATCCGCGATGTTTTGAGCAAAGACGGGAGTGTAAATTAAGGCGAGGACTGTGATTACAGAGACAATTTTTTTCATAACTGATTTTTCTGGTTGCTGATCTTTTAGTTTTTGGGTTGGTTGTGGTTGGTTTTTCCCGAGAATTCTCCCGAGACGGCTATTTTGAGCCGCCTGTACCCAGGCGGAACTTCCGCACCCTCTGACGCTGTAGCCTTAGTTATTACCGTTCCGATCGGAGCTGTAGTGTTTTGCTCCGAGGAAACGATGGGTTGAGGTTGGTGTTGAGGAGGATTGTTAACAAGAGTTCCACTGTTGGTCTTGAGGCTGATGGCCACAAGCAACAAAAGAGCTCCTCCGATTACCGATAGGACGACTTTTGGTCGCATATTTTCTTTTGAGTTGTCGGAGAACAAACAAAAAGGCCTACATAGGCCGTGTGAATCTGCTTATGCTCCGCAGGGGACTATATCACCCTCTGCGCATTTTGTCAACTTCCGCTCGAGCGGTTTTTGAAGGCGGATTTGATCGTTTCCGTATCGGCGTATTCAAGTTCGCTCATGGTGGAAACGTACCGCTTTTTAGTGGTGGGCAGTTTAGCGCATGGACATGAAAAAGCCCCATGCGAGCATGGAGCGTGGATTGGAATATCGACAAGAGTGAAGCGCGTTCAGTGCAGAATCGTCTGCGCCCACAAAAACAGCAGAACCTTCTTCTCATCACTCCCATTCTGGAGCTTAATGTGCTCCAGTCCAATGGCAATGAGATAGTGAGCGAAAAGAAGGGATGACGTAGCTACTCCCACCTCTGTGGCTGACAGGCTTTCGTCAAGCCGCCGCAAATCACCCTCACGCAGTGTATAGAGCGCTTCCTTGAACGAAGCAGTTTCCTTTTTTCGTGAAGCGACTTCTACCACCACCTGTCCGAACGCCCCATTTGACGCTTTGTCAAACACCAAGGATTCTAACTCATGCATGCGTATTTCTTCGAGGGCATATTCTCGAGAGGAGTGTGCGTAGTGTTTGGTATCGGGATGCACCGGGTGGAGATATCCATGCCCGAGCTCGTGGAAGAGAAATCCGGCAAACACGGGCCTTGGCAAAGACATTGCGTTCATGATAAGTCCCCAGTCTGAACGCCAATAGAGGGAATACGGCGCCCCCATAATTCTCACCCTGTCTCTCGGTACAAAGGTAATCTCCGGAATGTTGCCGATTCGCGCGGTTTCTCCGGTCGTCATAACCGTTACAGAGCTGCTGCGGTTGATCGCGATTGACACAAAGAAGGATTCAAAATGCCTCGCGATACTCGTTGCAAGCGGCGACAATGTCTTATATGTCGAGATGGTTTCCTTTATGAGGTCGGCTTGCTTTTTGATTACGGACTCAATCTGCGCATTGTTCCCAAGTGACGGAGGTTCGTCAAGCCACCAGACATCCTTGTGTCGCGCTTTACCAGCGTAGTATCTCTGCTGTAACTCATACAGTCGCGCATCATCCTTATTACGTGTCTCAACTCTTGGGGTGGGCGGCCTTTGCTTGAGTTTAAGTGAGTGAGCGATGAATGGTATTACCAAAAGCAAAAGGACGGTGGCGAGCCATACCCAGTTAGAAATGGGCTGGCCCTCTTTCGTTTTTTTCATACGGTTTTTGTTTCGAGGTGCAGAATTTCTCTCGGACGATAGCACAGGATTTCTCACATGTAAAGTGCAAAGGCAGAGGGATTTCTAAAATCCTCCGGTCTCGAAGACTCAACCACCTCCTTTAGGAAGGAGGAATAAATACGTCTTCGACGGGTGTGGAGAGCTACCCGCTCGAGCGATTTTTGAGGGCGGATTTGATCGTTTCCGTATCGGCGTATTCAAGTTCGCTCCCTGTGGAGAGGCCGCGGCCAAGCGTGCTCACCGTTACTCCTAAGGGGCCAATGAGCTTTCGAAGCTCCTCGCTCGTATACTCGCCATCGGGGTTCGCGCTAAGAGCCAGGATCACTTCTTTCAGTACTCCGCTCTTAACATCTCGAGCGATTCGGGTCTCTAGTTCCTTGAGGCGGAGTTTGTCCGAACACTTCCGCGGGATGAGCGTCATGGTGCCGCCCAAGACGAAATACTGTCCCTCGAACGTACCACTTTTTTCCATTGCCTCAAGGTCGGTATCCTTCGCCACAACCATAAGTTCGCGGTGGACTCGGCTACTATCAGCACAGATGGGGCAGCGTGTCAGAGAACCGCGCTTAGCGAACAGCCGGAAGCAATCGGCGCATTGTACGATATCCTGCTTTAACACTTCGATGAGCCCTGAAAGCTCCCCCAAAAATGAAGAATCGCGCGAAAGAAGAAAATAGACAAACCGTTTGGCTTGCCGCGGCCCGATACCGGGAAACTCCCGGAATAATTCAGTTAACTTGTCGAAGGTAGTCATAGTGCGGGATACGAATGCCACAAATTAACGCACGAATGCTTCTAATGTCGAATAACCCGTCCAGGTCTCCGTGGAACGACAAAAAGCGACTATTTGGAGATTCGTAACATTCGCATTGTAATTCGTGACATTCGTGTCAAATACTAGAAGGGTTCCGCCTCCGCCGTCGCGCCTTGCTTCTCAAATGCCGAAAAGTCACTTTTCTCAAGTGAGAGGAAGGTTGCCTTTTTCTCATCAAAGTACAGTTCCACCTTTCCTGTCGGGCCGTTGCGATGCTTCTCGATGAGAATTTCCGCGATGTTGGGGCGGTCCGAATCCTCTTTATACTTATCCTCGCGGTGGATGAACATAACGACATCCGCGTCCTGCTCGATGGAGCCCGAATCGCGAAGATCAGAAAGCCGCGGCCGCCCTCCGCGGGCCTCCACGGCACGGGAGAGTTGCGAGAGCGCGAGGACGGGCACGTCAAGCTCGCGAGCGAGATGCTTTAGGGAACGCGAGATCTCGGTGACCTGCTGAACGAGGTTGTCGGATCCGCGCGCCATGGTCGGTGCCATAAGCTGTAAGTAGTCCACGATGATCATGCCAAGCCCTTTTTCGCTCTTGAGACGGCGCGCGACGGAACGCATTTTGAGGATGTTATTCGCGGGCTGATCGTCAATATAAATTGGCGCGTTCGAAAGACGGTCCAGCGAATCGCGAATTTTCCCGAATTCATCTGAAGCGTTCAGTTGTCCCGTACGGAGTTTCCAGGCATCCACGCGCGATTCTGCGGCGAGCATCCGATCAACCAGTTGCTGCGAGCTCATCTCGAGGGAGAAGATGCCAACCGGCACATTGTGATTTGTCGCGGCCATGCGCGCGATATCGAGGGCGAGGGACGTTTTCCCCATACTGGGGCGCGCCGCGAGAATAATGAGATCCGATTTCTGAAAACCGGCGAGCTTGCCATCGAGCTCCTTGAATCCTGTCGGGACGCCTCTAAGTTCATCCTTCGATTTATGGAGACGGTCGAGCCTTTCCCACGCCTCGCCGAGCGTATCCTTCAGGGAAATAAACTTATGCACTCCGGAGCGCTGGGTGATTTCGAAAATGCGCTTTTCCGCCCGCTCCATGAGCTGTTCGAGATCCTCCGCCTCCGCGTAGCCAAGTTCGCCGAGGTACTCCGACGCCTCGATGAGGTTGCGCATGAGGTGCTTCTTCTGAATAATCTCGGCGTAATGCTTAAGATTGGTCGAAGAGGGCACGCTAGAGACAATATCGGCAAGATAGGCGGCTCCACCCGCGGCCTCAAGCTCGCCTTTTTCGGTGAGGCGCGAGGAGAGTGAGAGAAGGTCTATCGGCACATTCTTTTGCGCGAGCTCGAGCATCGTCCTCCAAATAAGCCGGTGCCGGCCACCATAAAAGACCGCCTCGCTGATGCTGTCGAGCACCTCAGAAAGTCCGTCGGGACGCAGCATAATCGAGCCAAGAAGCGCTTTCTCGGCGTCAAGATTTTGCGGAGGGATTCGAATGTTTCCTTGAGGTCTCTCGCTCATGTTGATTGCCATTTTAGCATGGCGCTCCAAAATGGCTGTCAATCATTTAGGCTATAAGATGTGCGCAAGATGGGGATAGGTAAAAATATGAACCTGTGGGTACAGGTTCAAGCTCTGATTGCTGTCGGGTACGACAGGTTCGAGTGGCTACGGTAGACTTGTATGAGTTACAGCCAGTGATTCGGATTCGGGCCATCGAAAGTCAGATCCATAATCTCGGTAGCCTCTCCGAAGCCTCTCGCTGGTGGCCTGTTAACCTCGTCCCATTTAATGGCAACACATAACCCCCAAATCACCTGCACTATGATCCAAAGGGCTCCAAGCAGAACAGCGCCAAAGACTGGCCAAAAGCTTTTTGGCATGAACCACCAGAGTGCGCCATAACCTGCTGTAGGGAGGAGTGCCACTATTGTAAAGAGAATGACACCGATCGAATGACCGATCCATTGCTGGGGAGTTCTGTTCGTTTTCATCTAGCAGTAAGTTTGCTCCGCAACAGCAAATTTGTCAAAATTGTGACCTCTCGGTTATCAGTAATAAGTTATTCAGTAGTAAGTTATAATTTAGCTATGCAAGCTGTCATTCTCGCCGCGGGCCTTGGGACCCGCATGCGGCCACTTACAAACACAACTGCGAAGCCACTACTCAAGGTTAAGGGGCGGCCACTTTTGGACTACACCTTTGACGCGCTTCCTAGCGAGGTGGACGAAGTGATCATGGTGATCGGCTACCTTGGCGAACAAATTAAGGCCTATCTTGGAGAGAGCTATCGCGGCCGACGCATTCGCTATGTGGAGCAAAAGAAGCTCGAGGGAACCGCAAAAGCGCTTTTTGAGGCAAAGTCGCTGTTAACGCAGAGATTTCTCGTACTTATGGCAGATGATATTTACGAAAAGACCGACATCCAAAAATGCCTACAGGAGGAGCAAGCGATGCTCGTTATGAAAAGCGAAGGCATTGGTCCGGGCGGCAAAGTACTTCTCGATGAACGCGGACATCTAAAGGAGGTCGTCGAGGGGAAGGCGCACCCGAAGGGAGCGCTTATCTGCACTAACGCGTTCGTGCTCTCGAGCGAGATCTTCGAGTATGAACCGGTTAAACTCACCGATCGAGAAGGGGAATGGGGTCTTCCGCAGACTGTTGTGGCCATGTCAAAAGATCACGCCGTCGCGGTCGTTGAAGCCACAGCGTGGATCAAAATAACTACCCCGGAGGATTTAAAGCTGGCGGAGAAATTAGTCTAGGAATTAGTTTACATTCTCTTACGGACGATAGGACCAGAATCGGTGTCCATCACCTCAAAACCGGCTTTCTGAATCTCCACACGAATCTCGTCGGATTTTTTAAAGTCCTCTCGCTCGCGAGCCTCTTCCCGCTCCAAAGAGAGCCTCTTCACTTCCTCCGGCACGGCGCCCATTTCTTCCAAGAGTTTTCGGGACTGGTTTTTAATATCGAGCCCAAGGATGCGATCGGCGTCAAAAACTGTGGCATATTTTTTTTCCTTTACAAGTTCCCAGACGGTCGCGAGAATGCGAGGAGTGTCAAGGTCAGCGGCGATGGCGGAGTCTATCGCGCTATTTGAAACGGAAGGAAGCGGATGGGAAAGGCCAGGAGACAACGAAAGAAGCAACTTGAAATAAGATTTCTGCGCCGATTCAAGCGCTGACCAGCTGAAATTTAGAGGGGAACGATAGTGCGCCTGGAGCACGTAGTATCGATAGGCAAGCGGATGAATGCCGCGCTCTCTAAGCGTATGAAGCGTAATCGCGTTACCTTCGGACTTTGCCATTTTCCCCGCGGGTACAACCAGATGCTCATTATGGAGCCAGTACCGCGCGAGCACCGTGCCATAGGCCGCCTCCGACTGGGCGATCTCATTTTGATGGTGTGTTGGGATGTGGTCCACGCCGCCAGTGTGGATGTCGAAAGGCTGTCCGATATACTTTCGGCTCATGGCGGAGCATTCGAGGTGCCAGCCGGGAAATCCCGGACCAAAGGGGCTCGGAAAGGCCGGAAGCTCCGGCTTTGCGAATTTCCACAACGTAAAGTCAATGGCGTTTTTCTTTTCAGGATTCGTTTCGACGCGTGCTCCCGCTTTCTGTCCCTCCAAATTGATGTTTCCCAGCTTTCCATATTCCGGAAACTTCGACGTATCAAAATAGATGCCGTCGGCTGTGTTGTAAGCGAATCCTTTTTTCAAAAGCTCCTGTACGAGTTCGATATCTTCCGTAATGTGGTCGCTCGCACGGGGCATGTACTCCGGCTCCCTGATATTAAGCATACGCAGGTTGTCCTTGAACGCCTTCGTGTAGATATCGGCAATCTCGCGCATACCTTGCAGGGTAAATGGCTTCCCCTCGCGCTTTAACGCGCGCATCATCTTGTCCTCACCCGCGTCCGCGTCCGACGTTAAATGTCCCACATCGGTGATGTTCATCACCTGCATTACCTTGTAGCCGTTCCATTCAAGTGTGCGTCGCAGGACGTCTACGAACACATAGGCCCGCAAATTCCCGATATGGACATAGTTATAGACCGTGGGGCCGCAGTTATACATGCGAACCTTGCCCGCCTCGAGAGGCTTAAACTCTTCCTTTTTCCCCGTGAGGGTGTTGTATAGTGTAAGAGACATAGAATGAATTATGCACTATGAATTATGAAGCATGAAAGATAGGACCTCTCCCTAATTCCTAATTCCTAATTCCTAATTCATACTTCAGGGTTCAGCGCGCTTCGCGCTAGAGCCAGCGTTTGCGTTTGAACCACGTATAGAGACCAATCGCGATGCTTCCGACGAGCAAAACCAAAATCCAAAAATCAAATCGCATGCCGATGAGCGGCCTCGAGATGGAATCAATTTGAAAGAGCGAGAGCACGGTTGTCGCGGGAAGCGCGATGAACGCGAGCACGGTAAGAGTCTTCATAATCTCATTTTGCTTCGTGGTGAGCAGGGCGTTATTCGTCTCCCTAAGCTCCCCCAGAAAGGCCATGTTGCTCTCGACGGCGTGCTCGACTCGATAGTAGTCGCCGATAAGCGTGCGAAGGCGAAAGGAAAACTCCGCTCCAAAGAGCTTCTTCTCGGCAATCTCAAACGATTCGAGCACGTCGCGATGTAGCGAGAGTGAACGCCTGAAATACAAAAGATCCCGGGATACTCGCGAGAGGTGCACCACCATGTCACGCTCTTCTCCGCTAAAAATCCGATTCTCGATGGAACGAAGCGACTCGCGCACCGCGCTAAGCTCATGAAGAAGCGCTTCGTAGAATTTACCCACAAGAAAACAGAAGAACACCCCCGCGTGTGTTCCGAAGTGCTCCTTGTTCAAGATCGCGCTCGCATCGAACATCTTCGAAACGTAATAGAAGGTTTCGCTTGTCCCATAGCGCACGCTGATGAGGAACTTCTTTCCCAGAATAAAGTCCACCTCGTGATCTTCTTCGCCGCCCTTATTCTTGCGAAGGCGCGGAAAGTGTAAAATGAGGTAGATAAAATGCTCGTACAAATCCACTTTCGGTCGGAGGGAGGGGGCCGAAAGCTCATGGATGACAAGAGGATTCAGGTTGTACTCCTTCGCGATCGTCCGTATTTCGTCTTGCGAGGGCGATTCAAGATCCACCCACGTTAGTCCTCGATGTACATGTTTTGTTATCATACGTAGATATGCTCGCGCCCCTCGCGGCACGGAGGTAAGTATACTGAAAAATTTCTGACAGGGGAAGCAGGAATAGACGAATTAATTTTTTTTTGCCATAATGGTGCGCATGGAACCACCTCCGGAAAAAAGAATGCGCGCCATTATCATCGCACTCGTGCTTCTTAGCGGTGTCTTTTACGCCGGTATCACCGTCGGGGAACGCATGCGGCCCCCCATCGAGAAAGTGACCACGCTGGACGGAAAGGAGACTCCGGAAAAGATTCTCACCGACTTTTCTCCCTTTTGGAGAGCGTGGAATGTGCTGAACGAGAAATATGTCGCGGCGACCAGCACGGCGATCGCTGATGACCAAGAGAAAGTATGGGGCGCCATAAGCGGACTTACGGCGTCACTGAAGGACCCGTACACCGTCTTTCTTCCTCCCGAAGACGCGAAGCTCTTTGAGAGCGAGATTAGCGGAAATTTCGAGGGCGTGGGGATGGAGATCGGGATCAAGGATGAGACGCTCACGGTGATCGCTCCGCTCAAGGGTACTCCCGCCGAGCGATCTGGCATACAGCCGGGGGATAAAATTTTGAAGATTGACGATAAAGTGAGCACGAGCATGCGCGTTGACCAAGCGGTGAAGCTCATACGCGGCAAGCGGGGGACGACAGTTCGCCTCACACTTTTTCGGGAGGGAAAGGACGAACCTTTTGAGATTACTGTCGTGCGAGAAGTAATCGACATTCCGACGATCGACACTGAAGTGAAATCGGGCAAGAGCGCCCTCGGGGGCCCCTCCACTGAAGGCGGATCGGGGATTCAAGAAAACGGTGTGTTCGTCATACGGCTATATAACTTTTCGGCGAACTCGCCTCGACTGTTTCGAGACGCGCTTCGTGAATTTGTAGAGAGCGGCTCACAGAAGCTCATCATCGATCTTCGCGGCAATCCGGGCGGATTCCTCGACGCCGCGGTGGATATGGCAAGCTGGTTCCTGTCGGCCGGAGAAGTCGTCGTCACTGAAGACGGCGGGGAGAAGGGACAAAAGAAAGTACACCGCAGCCGCGGGTATAACGAGTTTGATGAGCGATTGAAGATGGTCATTCTCGTCAATGGCGGTTCGGCTTCTGCCTCTGAAATTCTTGCCGGAGCACTTCGGGAACATGGCGTAGCCACGCTTGTCGGCACAAAGACCTTCGGCAAAGGCTCGGTGCAGGAGCTGGTTAAAATTACGGGAGACACGTCGCTCAAAGTGACAGTCGCTCGCTGGCTCACCCCCAAGGGCGTCTCGATATCCGATGGAGGGCTTAGCCCCGATATCGAAGTGAAGCTCACTCCTGAGGATTTGGAGAAGAAGAAAGATCCACAAATGGAAAAGGCGATAGAGCTTCTGACGAAATAACGGCATGAAGGTTGTACTCCTAAAAGATGTCCCCGGAGTGGGGAAGCGGAATGAGGTGAAGAACGTCTCCGACGGATACGCGCTTAATTTCCTTATACCGAAAAAGCTCGTCGTTGCGGGAACCGCTTTCTCGATCGCGCACGCGGAGCGGCTCGCCTCCGAAGAAGCGGCCGAGCGGGACATCGCGGAGAATTTGCTGTACAAAAATCTTTCTTCGGCGGAAGGAACGGTGATAGAGATGACGGGAAAGGCGAACAAGGAAGGCAGTCTTTTTGCGAGCATCCACAAAGAGGCGATCGCGGCCGAACTTAGAAAGCAAAAGCACATTGATCTTTCCGCCGAATGTTTAGAGATAGAAAAACCGATTAAGGAAGTCGGGACCCACCGTATTTTAGTGAGCGCTCGAGGAAAAAAGGGCAGTTTCACTCTTCTCGTGAAGGAAGCGCAGGGTAGTTAGGAGATATCCGCGCCCTCTGGTAGACTTCCGCACTGGAAAGGAGGAATACGTGTGGATGAATATACCCGAGAAGTAGATAGATTTCGCGAACTCCTTCTGCAGTATGTTATGTTTTTCGGCGAGGTTTCTCTGTGGCCCGAGAATGCCAATGGGCGCGACTTCTTACAGTATTTCCTGGCGATCTTCCATCGGAAAATAAGCGACTCCCGCTCTCTTCGAGAACTTCGTGACTGCGCTCTCTCCATACACGACCTCATCTTTGCCTGCAATCTAACCCTTCCGAAAAATCGCAAAATGGCGTGGGTGGGATTTAGAACGCTTGCGCACCTCTCCGACCTTAGCTCATTTAAGCGCATAAAACTTGAGGCACTCCATGCAATGCTTCAAGAGAAATGACGAGAGACTACTCCTCGGCCCGAATAGGCCGAGGATATTAATTATACGTGCAAGAAGGAGAGAGATTTCCCCCTGCCTACGTAACACTGACCTCCTTACGAACGGTCATTCGACCGTCGTACTTCACCTTTCGCTTATTCTTGAACGAAACGACTCCAGACTTATTCGCGAAGAGCGTATGATCTTTTCCGACTGATACATTCTTCCCCGGGAGAAATACTGTTCCGCGCTGGCGCACGATGACACTGCCTACGCCCGCCTTCTCGCCCGCGTACAATTTAACCCCCAAATACTGCGGGTTCGAACTTGTTAGATTTTTTGCGGTTCCTCCGGCTTTCTTGTGTGCCATTTGATTAGCGAGTAGTACGTAGCGGCTAGTTTGTAGGAAGGCGCAGGGTCTACACTCCTCCTCGTCTCCTCCCGCCACCCCGTCTCCCCAGTACCACGAAGACGGTTACGGGGCGCGGCGGGGACAGGGCACCCCTCCTCGGGCAGGAGGGGATGGCGGGTTACGTTCTACTTACGGTATGATATAGATCATGAATATACGGCAAGCGCGTGAAAAGATCAAGGCCTCGAGGGGACTTCTAGATTCACGGGAGCTTTACACCGTGCTACTCATTATCTTGGTTGGACTTGGATCATTTGGCCTTGGCCGTCTTTCAAGGATGGAAGAACTTACCTCACCCATTCAGCTCGAGGAAGTCGCGCTCCCGCAAACGGCATCGGCTCTTGGCATGTCCCTCTCGCCCCAAGGAGCTGCGACCCGCGAAGAGACGAGCGCAGAAGATCCCCCCACCCCTCCTCTCGGGGCGGCTGGATTGCTTGTTGCCTCGAAGGGAGGCACGAAATACCATTATCCTTGGTGCAGTGGCGCGCAGCGTATTTCAGAGCAGAATAAGATCTTCTTTTTGTCGACGGAAGACGCCCGAAAGGCAGGGTACACGCCCGCGGCAAACTGCAAGGGACTGAAATGACGCTTCGTAAGGATCGAACTTACGACCTTTTCGACTTGCCCGCCTAGATTTTGGAAAAACCTATGGACGATACTGGATTCGAACCAGTGGCCTTGCGAATGTGAATCGCACGCTCTAACCAACTGAGCTAATCGTCCAAAATTTATTCGGGTGAATGAACGGAACGCTATACTATACTATACTAAACTTACTTCATATCTGCCGCACGTCAACAGTTTCATCCACGAAAAGAGACTGGTGTACGAAGTATACTTTGCGTGATTTCTTTATCACATGCACAAACAATTACTCAAGATCCCCTTGCTCATACTGGCCCTGTTCGCGACCTCGTTCGTGCTACGAGGAGAAGGCGTCACGGTGAAAAACGCGGCATCTGCGCTCCTGTTCGCGCAGCCGCGTGAGATACGAATGATATTCGTCGGCGACATTATGCTCTCCCGTTCGATCGGGAGAATTATGGCGGAGAGGGATGATTACCGGTTCCCATTCGCTTCTACGACAAATCTCACCCTGCCCGCGGACGTTGCCTTCGCGAATCTGGAGAATCCTATATCGGAGGGAGGCATTCACTCGGGAAGCATCTACTCGTTCAGGGCAAACCCGCGGGCGGTAGAGGGGCTCCGCTTTGCCGGGTTTGACGTCGTGTCCGTCGCGAACAATCATATTTGGGACTACGGGAAGCAGGCCTTTCTCGACACTCTTTCCCACTTGCGCGAAGGAGGCATCGTGGCAGTCGGCGGTGGAGAGACCTTCGAGGAGGCACACACGCCCAAGGTCATGAATGTACGGGGGACCCGCATCGCGTTTTTGGCATACACGAATCTTATTTCTCCATTCCTAGGCAGAGCCAGTTCCACTCCAGCGGTGGCCCGCTTCAACGACGAGGTACTCCAAACGGACATCCAGAAAGCAAAGGCAGTGGCGGATTTCATCGTCGTTTCATTCCATTGGGGCGATGAGTACGAGACCGCGCACAATAAGGAACAGGAACGCGTCGCGAAACTCGTGATCGATGCGGGCGCGCAGCTCGTAGTCGGTCACCACCCGCATGTCGTGCAGGAGATCGAAGCGTATCGCGGAGGATATATTCTCTATAGCCTTGGAAATTTTATCTTCGATCAGAATTTTTCCGAGGATACAAAACGCGGTCTCTTAGTGGAGGTGAAAATAAAGGACGACAAGATTCTTAGCGTCACACCAACGAGCATCGCGTTTAGCGATGACTTCCAGCCGGACCTTGCTAAGTGAAATGAGTGTTAGTAGGGATACGCTTCGACAACCGAGGGCAGACTGGTGTCGTAGGCGAGTCCGCCGCTCGCGTACAGATAGAAATAGACGGTGAGACCGGAGAATAGGGCCACCGCAAGCATGAGAAGTAGCATGGCTTGTGTTTGAGAGCGAACCACTCGCGTCTTAATAAGAAAGTGAACGAGCTTCGGCATCTCTCCGCTGCGAATGATGCGAGAATACAAAATTGGCTTGTGACTCATGCTCCTATTTTATCCTTTCCTGCGCGCAAATCAATGGCGCCCTGTGCATAAATAGTTTTTTAGACTAGGGATCACGTCTCGATTTACAGATCCACAGACGTCCTCGATTATGTGCTAAAGTAGCGCGTATGTCGCAAGGATTTTGGAACACACTGCCGCGTCCGATTATGGCCCTCGCGCCGATGGCGAATGTCACCGACGCCGCTTTCCGGCGAGTGATCGCAAAGCACGGAAAGCCGGATGTCATGTTTACCGAATTCGTTTCGGCAGACGGACTTATGAGCGAGGGAAGGGAGAAGCTTCTCGTTGACCTTTGGTACAGCGAGCAGGAGCGACCCATCGTCGCCCAACTCTTTTCCGGTCAGCCGGAGAAAATGTACAGCGCAGCCAAACTGGTGAAAGAGCTTGGCTTCGACGGACTCGATATCAATATGGGCTGTCCGGATCGCTCGATCGAGAAATCTGGGGCCGGAGCGGCGCTCATTAAGCATCCGAAACTCGCGCGAGAAATCATCAAAGCGGCAAAAGAGGGCGCGCATCCGCTTCCGGTTTCGATTAAAACGCGGCTTGGCTACAACCGTGATACCCTGGAGGAGTGGCTTCCGGAGCTCCTCGCCGAAACACCGGCCGCGATCACGCTCCACGCGCGAACCAGAGAGGAGATGTCCAAGGTACCGGCGCACTTTGATCGCGTGAAGCGAGCCGTGGAGATTCGCGACGAAAGAGGGAGCCAAACCCTCATTCTCGGTAATGGAGATGTGCAAAGTGTCGCGCAGGCGCGGAAGATGGCGGAGGAAACGGGCGCGGACGGTATCATGCTTGGTCGCGCTATCTTCGGTAATCCTTACCTATTCTCAGACAAAGGCGCAACCCGAGTGGGGGAGAAAGGTCAGCAAATATCGAATGGCGATAAGCTCCGGACTCTACAGGAGCATGTTCGACTGTTTGAGGAACTTCTCGGTCCGCACAAGAACTTCGCCATCATGAAAAAGCACTTCAAGGCGTATGTCGAAGGATTCGACGGTGCTAAGGAACTGCGTTTGAGACTCATGGAGACTGCATCGGCCGCCGAAGTCGGGAAAGTGATCGGTGACTTTCTATTATGACCGTGCTATCCTCATGCTGGCCTAATCTGATCGTTTTCCATATCTGCAAGAGGTCTTCAGCAATTCGAAATCAAGGAGGTTCACAAAAAGCGAGAGCACATCTCTCCACGATCGGTTAGGAAGAGAGAAAGGACGCACCCATGTTTCCCAGTCATTTTTTGTGAGCTCGTCTGGAGCGGGTTTACCTACTTATTTCATCCCTGCTCCTTAAGCGCCGCGGTTTCCGATGTGTTATAGGTGTAATGGCACCTGACACGTTGGAAACCGCGTTTTCCGTTTCAGGCAACGGCTGTAAGAGTCAGACTCTCTCCGCCGAGAGTCTGACTCTTACCCCGTAGTGGATCCTCCTGACGTTATCCCCAGGGTTGTTTGCATGATTTCCGCTTAGGCGTAGCATAAGTAGAACACCCTGCTCCTCCAACAACTAAACGCCCCACGCCTATGACCTATCACAGCTGTGACAATCATCCCGCCTGTTGCAATCAGATGGTTCCCAACGATGACCTGGTAATGGTTGGCAATATATACTGCTTCTGCAGTAGCGCCTGCGCTTCGGAATTCGTTGCGAAGCGACCAGACTTACTAGCCAACCTTGCGAATGTTCGTGGATTTCGGCCCGAGGATTTTCTCGTAAGCTTGCAGAGGCAATTTCATGTCCGGGCGGCATAATTCGCTGAACGCTTGTAAAAAGGCACGCTAGAAACCTAGCGTGCCTCGTTTCGCTTAGTCTCACAGATGTTCACTAGATGCGATAGCGAGAACTTCTTTTTTAAAAAGGGTCTTGATGCCGTATACTAATGGCATGGCAACAGAAACCGTCCTCTACCGGAAATATCGCCCGCAAAGTTTTAAGGAAGTGCTCGGCCAAGAGCACGTGGTGGAGGCGCTCGAGGGCGCGATCAAGCTCGGGCGCATTTCGCATGCGTACCTCTTTTCCGGCTCACGCGGGACGGGCAAGACATCGGTGGCAAGGATCTTGGCAAGAGCGCTTGGTACCACAAAGGTTGATCTCTACGAAATAGACGCCGCCTCCAATCGCGGCATTGATGATGTGCGGCTTCTTCGCGAGGGAGTCGCCGCCGTGCCGTTTGAATCTCGATATAAAGTGTACATTGTGGACGAAGTACACATGTTGACGAAGGAGGCATTTAACGCGCTCCTCAAAACTCTGGAAGAGCCGCCCGCACATGTGGTGTTCATTTTAGCGACGACCGAGCTTGAAAAAGTGCCAGACACCGTTATCTCCCGCTGCCAGACCTTCGTTTTCAGACGTCCGACTCAAAAGACGTTGAAAGAAGCGGCGGAACGCATTTCCAAAAAAGAGGGTTTTGCCATCGAACCACCGGCGGCCGAACTCGTGGCACTTCTCGCTGATGGATCATATCGTGACGCACACGGCATTCTGCAGAAAGCGATGGGGGCATCACCCGATAAGCACATCACGCTTACAGAGGTAGAGAAGATCACCGCCTCTCCGAAAAGCAGTTTAGTGAACTCACTCATCGAGGCCATCGAGCGCAAGGACGCCTCGCAGGGTCTCCAAGCAGTCGCAAAAGCCGTGGAGCAGAATGTCGATATAAAGGTCTTCGCGAAGCTTCTTCTCGCTAAACTTCGCTTTGTGCTTCTCCTTCGGAATGCGCCTCAAATGGAAAAAAGCATTTCGGAAGAAGTTTCTGCGGAAGATTTTGCATTTTTGAAAAAATTGGCATTATCTAAGGAATCGCGCATCACCTCCGCTGTCCTTCTGGAGTTTCTAAACGTTTACGATTCTTTAGGCTACGCGGCTCTGCCGGAGCTTCCGCTTGAACTTGCGATCATGAAGCTCTGTGCAGGAGAGAAGTAATACAAAAAAAGGCCAGCAGGGGGATCAGTGCAACTCCGCAAGGTCCCTGCTGGCTTGTTCCTTTAGTTGGAGAGCTAAACGCTGTGCAGTCATGGAAGCAGCGTCCCCGCGTGCAAGCGAGGCTCACCATGCGTAGGGAACCGCCACTATCCTCGCCCAGCGGCGAGCAATTGTCAATCAAAGGAAAGGCCAGGGAAACTCAACATTCCCCTGGCCGTGTGCGGCTTCAAGGCTCTTGCCCTAAGCCGTGCTCGAACGAGATTCGATCCCCCTCTCCTTGTGCTTTGCCGTCTTACCATGCGCCGTTGTTGAATTTGACGTGTGGCTCGAGGCATACGAGCAGAGGTGGGTCACCGCAGGCAATGGGCCACCTGCGGATTCGATTCTCGGTGGTTCGTATGGTTTTGGACTTTTCATACGCAGTGTTCAGAATAGCAAATTCCTGGGACTCCTTCAACTACTTTTGGTTTCATGGTATAAATTGCTTGTCAGTTAATATTGCCGGCTCGTCTAAAGGTAGGACACCGCCCTTTGGAGGCGGGTATTGGGGTTCGAGTCCCTGGCCGGCAGTTTGAAACGGAGTGGAAAACTGCTGGAAGAAAGTGAACTGCTTCACTTTCGTCAGGGGCGAGAAAGACTTTTCGTT
>MHRI01000033.1 GCA_001820935.1 Candidatus Taylorbacteria bacterium RIFCSPHIGHO2_01_FULL_51_15
TGCTCATCGTGAATCCTATCGCGACTCCCGCTTGCAACAGCATTTTTATACAATGGTTCACCAATCAACCCGCCCAAAGTCGTGTGGTGGTGAGCACGGCATCCGTTCCCGCTATTGCGACGTCAACACCGCTCTTTGGCTACACGCATGAGTTTGGGACGACCACAGTCGGGACGACGCATTCATTCACTATCCCCGCGATTTCCGGAGTCACCTACTATATTCGACCGGTTTCAGCCTTCATTGGCTACCCGCCTGTTTTTGGGCCGGAGATAAGCACTTCGCTTACCGGACTCCCTTGCGCGGAAGGTGGCACCGGCGGACCCGCAGTAATCGCACAGTGCCCATACCTTAGCGACTATCTGATGCGCGGTAGGACAAACGACCTCAATCAGGTGATCCGCCTTCAAATATTCCTGAAGCACAAGGAAGGCATTGACGTGCCGATTTCAGGGACGTTTGACGAAGCGACAGAGCGAGGAGTGCATGCATTTCAGGAGAGGTACAGGAGCGATATTCTGGAGCCCTGGGGAGCAGGCACGCCGTCATCGGGGTATGTATACATCCTGACTAAGTGGAAGATAAACGAGATTATGTGCGCCGGAGGCCTTGCAAGGCCAGTGGTAACTCCTGTGCAAAGTCAGCCAAGACCCCCCGCGCTGGGAGGACAGGTTGGACAGGGTATCCAGTCAACAACCACTCCGGACGATGAGCCGCCATTCATCATAGGCGGGGTGACCACGACCACACCACGAAATATCGCAGGCGTAAATGTCTCTGGAGGAGGGTGCGTTCTCATCAAAGGAAAGAGTATCCTAAATGACCTCCTACTCTTTATCCCGAGAGCAATCTGTTGTCTAATGCAGATTCTAGACCCCTAAGGTTAAAGGACATCGGTAAAGGACATGGAAAATGCTTAAAATGTCCTTTATGAAGGACTTCTTTGACAGATGTCGGGGGAGTTGCTACTCTAATATCAGAGGAACTTCGCAACCTATCAAAACCTTTTAGGTCCCCGTTCCACAAAGGAATAGGGGGTTGGGCCTAAAACCCCTTGTTTCCGCCTCTTGGCGTCAAGGGAAAGGTGGTTTCTGCTCTCTTTTTTAGGCGACCTCTCTGGTTTAGCCTTAGGCGACCTCCATGAGGTTTAGCCCGTTGTGGAAACTCGGCAGCTCCCGTAACCATGAGCTAACCATTGTCTTCAACTGCCCTCGGGTAGGCGAGCATGAGATGGTGAAAGATGGATTTTTCGGATTTCGATATTCGGATTTCGGATTTTCCTAAAATGAGGTGGCACCGTGGGCTTTTCCCCCTAAAAATTGCTTCGCAATCTCGGGGAGACGAAATCCCGCCCTTATTATCTCGACAACATGTCGGGATGATGAGGGCGGGATTTTTTGTTGCCTATCTGCCTCTCGGCGGAGCAAAAAATCTCGAGTGCTCTTTCAAGAGCTCTTTGACAACTTACAACTTCACAGAGGAAATTCTATGTCATTCCAGACAGCTTATTGGCAGGCCAAGGCAAACAATCGTCGATACGCAACCTATATTACCTGTAGACCTGTTGCAGGCGACAACATTGAGAAATACGCGCTCACTGCCTATGAACGAGTACTGCAGGCATCCTTGAAACCCGCGTGTCTTTTGGAGAGTGCGACGCACACAGGACAGATTGGCCGCTATTCGTTTATTTGTCTTGAGGGGGAGGATACATTTGTGGTGCAGAGCCAAAACGATTTGGTGACGCTCAAGGAGCTACTTCGAGCAAATTCTCCTGAGTCAATGGAAGAAGTCTCCCCGGGCTGGAAACTCAACCTTCCCTTTGTTGGAGGAGCGGTTGGATTCCTCGGGCATGAAAGCATCTCCCTTATTGAGCCCACCGTATATCGGCACACCGTTGACCTTCATGGGATACCCGATGGATGCTTCGTATTCTTCCGGAACATTATCGCATTCGACTATGAGGAGGGGTGTGTGAGCTTCATTGCAAATGTCCCCGTTGATCTCCCGTTAGAGGAAGCAAGGAAACGCGGGGAACATGAGACGGAAAGGATGTTCCACACCATCTTTCGGTCGAAACGGCACAAACGAAAAAGGGAAACTGTAGATACGAAATTGATATTCTCAGATACAAGCAAGGACGAGTTCCTAGAGATGGTTCACCGCGCGAAACGGCACATTGACGCGGGCGACATCTTTCAGGTAGTGCTCTCGCAGGAGTTCTTCACGCAGTATCAAGGTTCGGGGGTCGCTCTATATCGAGCGCTCCGGAGAATAAATCCGTCGCCCTACATGTTCCATATGCGCTTTGGTGATGAGTGCAAGAACATGGTGCTACTTGGCGCTTCGCCGGAGATCATGTCGGACATTCAGAACCGAACTATGCGACTGCGTCCGCTCGCGGGCACCTGTAAACGCGGTGCAAACGACGCGGAAGACACCGCCTTAGGGAGTGCGTTACTGAACGATCCAAAGGAGCGGGCAGAACACATGATGCTCGTTGACCTCGCGCGAAACGACATAGGAAGATTTTGCACCGCGAATTCAATCGAAGTACCGGAACTCATGAGAATAGTGAAGTGCAGTCATGTCATGCACATCGGTTCGGAGGTTCGTGGGCGACTTCGCCAAGGAGTACATCCACTCGACGCATGTCTCGGTTCGCTTCCCGCTGGAACGCTTTCCGGTGCGCCGAAAGTCCGAGCCCTGCAGATCATTGCTGAACTTGAGAAACAGCGGCGTGGAGTATACGGCGGCGCATTCGGTTGGTTCACAGACAGCGGTCTCGACACATGCATCGTCATTCGAAGCGCGATGCTTCTAAATGGTCAGCTTTGCTTCCGAACCGGTGCCGGAATCGTCGCAGATTCCGTTCCGGAGAATGAATTCGCTGAAACCCTTAGAAAAGCGCGAGCCATGAGACTTGCCCTTGAACAGATTGGAGCACAACAATGAATACCGAAGAACGACGCACTCAAAAGCGAGTTGTGGTGATTGATCACTTCGACTCCTTCACCTACAACTTGGTCACGGCGTTTGAAAGACTTGGCGCCATTGTCCAAGTGTTTCGCACCAACGGAGATATCAAAGAGATTGAGGGGGCCTGTCCGACGCATCTCGTACTCTCGCCCGGACCAGGGCACCCGCGAGATGTTTCGTTGTTTGGGCAAGCACTTAGACGGTTCGAGTCACGCCTGCCGATTCTCGGAGTTTGTCTTGGAGGGCAGGCGATTGGACTTCATTCCGACGCCGAGGTTGGGCTTGCTCCAGTCCCTATGCACGGTAAGACCTCACCTGTGTTCCACAAAGAGGAAGGCATCTTTGCGGATGTGCCAAGTCCGTTCACGGCATGCAGATATCATTCACTCGCGGTGCACATGAGCCGCCGTGATCCAAAACGATTGAGAGTCACCGCTCATTGTAAAGACGGGACGGTGATGGCAATCCAAAGTGTTGAGTACCCTTCGATTATCGGGTTCCAATTCCACCCAGAATCGCTCTTCACTGAACATGGGGCGAAATTGCTTGCGAATTTTCTTAAAATTAAGCACCAAGAACGTTAACGAGCGATTGCCAAAACGAATGGGTCTGGCGCGGATGGCAGAGGGAGGGGGTGAGAGCACACTAAAATAGGAGATCCTAAATTAAGGCACGAGGCGCTTCGATCATTCGAAGCGCCTTTTTTCTTAGTCGCCACACCGCGATTTCCTATAGGCTAATTCGTGCGCCGTGCACACTCGCAGCTTTATAGGCTAATTCGCACGAATTAGCCCATAAGGGTGGAGTGATTGTGCTGAGGTTGTCGTGGACATCCACACTTCTTAATTCTCCCTTTCCGCCAGCTGGCGGATAAAGGGAGTGGCCGTAGGCCGAGGGATTTCTAAAATCCTCCGTCCCTCGAAGACTCAGGACACCTCCTTTAGGAAAGGAGGAATAAAGAGAACCTATTCATTTCAGCTACTTGACGTCTTTTGAGGGCTTTTGTAAGCTATACCCACAATGCGTTTGAATAGCTTTTTCTTCAGTTTTTTCTTTTGGGGCACTCGCGAGTCGAGGGTCGGTTCCTGCGTTGGTTAAGAAAGGCTACACAAGCTCCTTAACGAAAACAGAAACGGGCTCTCGAACGAGATCCCGTTTTTGTTTGCCCCCGCTTCGAGTGAAGCGGAGGATGAAAACAACGTACATCACAACCAAATCCCAACGTGTATGCCAGTCAACAAAACACTGCTTAGCTCACCCGAAGTCAGCCGATTCACTTCTTCCTCCACCCCGAGTTCCTCGTCGGTCAAATGGCAACCTTAACCGAGGAATGGGCTCCTGCGGGTAATCAAAAGTTTGTCTTTCCTAGTGGTTCAAAAGGGAAAATTCTGCAAGTCTTCGAGGGCCAACGGAAAGTCGAGATGCGCCTTGCACTTCCTTACAATTGCCCACCCATCACCACCACGGTTCCAATGTCCGTGCTCAAACGAGCATAGTCTTGATTGACAGGGGATTTTCATTTTGGCTTGCGTGCTTTTGTACGCAAGCCGTCTTTTTTATCCAATCTTAGCTCAAGAGATAGTCCTTTGCTTTTGGAGCATTTTCCATCCGATAATCGCGAGAGAGAGAGCGGCGTACACGACGCTTAAGAAGCGGTACACGGATTCTTCGGGAACCGAGAAGAAACCCTGATTCTCATAAATCGCGAAGTAGATGAACATGAGCGGGAGAAACCAGATGGCGAATTTCTTCCACGCATTGAACGCGTGCGGGACAAAGAGGAGGACAAGAAATACGAGAGCGATAGCTTGCATGCTGTAAAACAGTGAACCGCCGATTTTGTTATATAGTTGATGGCACGATACATCGAAAGTATTGGATTCAAAGTCTGCGTAGCACAGACCGGACTCGTAAGAATACCCAAGCCAGTACCCAACTCCGATTCCTGCCACAGAGAAGACCAAGAACCAAAATGTTTTATTTTTCAGGAAATTCTTCATAGAGCGTTTTCAAGTTGTGTTAATACATTGATAAGTGTGTGCACATCATCGCCGGTGATCCTGCCCTTGCTTCCATTTCGCTCGACGGTGCTAATGAAGCGAGAGAGCGTCTTTGAGATCAAGGTGAGCTTCAAGAGTCGCTCAATCTTCTTTTGGAGCGAATTCTTGAGGCCATTTGGCACAACGAGCGATTCGACCTTTGACTGGAGCTCCGCGACAAGAGTAGGATCGAGCGGGAAGATGGCGGCCTGCGCGTCAAGTTCGCCTATAAGGGCGATGAGCTCGCTCGCGGACACACTGTCGATCGCGCCCTTTGCCTCCCTCTTTATGACCTGCTTCTCGAGATTCCCGAGTATCGCGGACTTCTGGACCTTCTGTTTCTCGACCTTTTTCTCTAACTTGTCGATGCGTCTTACGAGTCCGCTCTTTAGTTTATCACTCGCGTCAAGGTTTTGGATAAGCACCCTCAAATCAGCTAGTAGTTCCTCAAAGGTTTTTATGGGTGCGTCAGGAAAGACCACAAGTTCAGGAATGTCGTCGCCGTTTTCGTCTACCTCGATCGGCGCACCGGCCGGGCTTGCGCTATCGAGCGCGAGCGTGGCTAACGTTTGCGACGTAGTTGGGATATCGGTATAGCTCTCGATGAGGCTCACCGCATCGTTTGAAAACTCCTCGATTTCGACCGTCGTTGGACCCGAACCGATGCCCTGATAGACGACGTTGTATAGGCCTTCGTTAGGAAGAAAAAGATGCTGATTCTCGCCAGAGACGACAAATGAGCTACCGGGAATGTGCTGCTGTGCGTACAGAAAGGGGGCGGAAAGATCTTGGCCAGGATAAATACCGGTATATCTATTCTGATCATCATATGCGCCTAAGATGACAGGGGAGTGAGTGGAAACAAGTAATTTTTCTGACACATTTATGGTGTCTGGTTTGGCAACTGAAATAAAGCCCGTTTCTTCTATTGTCGAATTACCAATGACTGATTTTACAAGATCTTGTACTTGGCTTGCGTTCAACAGTGTGCCGTGCTCCAAACCAGTGTCATCTAAGTCCAGATTGAAAAAATATTTCTCGGCACCTGTAGATCCAATCGCACTCGGGTATACCACCACCCCATCGCCCTCGACCGTCTCATCCGTATCATAATTCTGGAGGAAATGCTGCGTTTCGTATACGACCGCCTTCGCCGTTTCCTCGCCCCACCCGGCGATCTCGATAACACGGATATGTGAAGGAAATTCGAACGTATCGAAGGTCCCGTGGAAATCTCCCGCCACGGCGAGAAGGTCCTCACGGAGCACTTCAGGGAGGTATGGCAAATTCGGATTGGGGCGCTCGCGGACGACGCCCGTGCCGGTCAAAAACTCGACGAATGGCGCGTACGCGCTGATCGCGTCGCCCCAGAAATCCCGCCAGTCCTTCGTAAAGGAGACATCGTCAAAAACGATAACGGGGTCTTCGATTTCCTCGAAGTAGCGCGCGGAGGGTAAAAGGCTGTAGGCGCTTGGAAAATTACGTCCGGCGGCACGGGCTACCGCCGGCATCACGAAGAAGTTCGGTACGAGTGTTCTTCCCGGGATGCCCTCCGCATCTCCATGAAGGAGTGACGCGACCGCCTGTGGAGTGCCAAGCTGGGGCGAGGCGATCATAACGAACGCATCGACGATATCCGAGCCTCCCGCGCTCTCGTCCTCCAGCGCCTTGATAAGCGCCTTCCCGACAAGTCCGCCCATCGAGTGCGCGACAATCGTGATTTTCCCGGTTGGGGAAGCATACGCGAGACTTTTCGCAATCGAAAGGAGACCCACCGGCCCGCTTGGCGTCTCGACATCGTGCGCCACGATATATTCGGGCGAGTATCGCCAGTCATACGGAAACGGTTTCCACTCGGCGATAGGCACGCCATCGTCCTCACTTTCGACGAGTGTGTTCATGAACGATGAGAAACCGCTGTATATTTCAGGACCCACGTCGCCAAGAAAGGGAATATGTATTTTAAAACTCGGGAGAATACCGTCTACAAAGATCTCATTCACGCTCGTGCCGTCTTCGTTAAGCGCAAGCTCCGGAAAATCCGTACTCGACGCGTCCGAGGGCCAAAGCGTTTCCGTAGCGGTCTTCAGAATACTGCCCTTGAGTCCCGGCAAGAAAAGCACCGACGAGCAACACTCGGGTAGAGGCTGAGACGACTTCTCGATTATCGTGAATCGGATCGTCTCGATGAAAAGCTCGGGATTTTGCGCGTAGGCGGGTGTGCCGAAGAGCCAGGCAAGAAATTTTTGAGCGGGGTTCCAGACCGGCACGGGCGCTTCACTCTCATATATATCAAGCTCATAGACGCCCTCCTGTGGCCACGCAAACTCGAACTCGCCGAAGACACCGCCAAGGTTCGATATGAATTCTCGAGTGGAGATTTCAGGGTTGGGTACAAAGTAGAGCACTCCTTCCGTATCGAACACCAGTGTGTCGGTTTCTATGAATATCTCACCGATTGCGCCCTGGGGGACTTCATACGATCCGCCCTGTTCGATCACGAGTGCCGCCGCATATGTCCTTTCTCCCGTATCGGGGTTTTCCGTAAACGGTGTCCAGTGGAGCGCCGAGTACGCGAGCGCCGTCTGGGGCAATACAAAAACGGCAAGTGCAATGATGCTCATCCCAAAGCTGACAATCGAAAGAAAGGAGCGAGAGTCAGTCGTCTCATTCATTCGTATATCATATTCTGGGAGAGCATCGGATGCAATCCGAGAGATCGGGCTCCTTTTGTACTGATGATCCGACCGGGATCGCGAGTACGCTTATCGGACCCTTACAGGGTCAGTACAGGTTTCCTTGGGATAAGGGATGATCTTTTCGATTCTCCACCATGGCTGAAACAGTTCAGTCGCTTAAGTTCATTCAAGAAAAATCGCCCTTTCGGGCTGATTTCTCTGCGAATGACCTTACGGGGAATCGAACCCCGATTTCAGGCTTGAAAAGCCCGCGTCCTGACCGTTAGACGATAAGGCCCCACCAATGCAGAGCATTGGAATGCCTAATTTCTAATTCCTAATCTCTAAAAATCAGAAACAGAAAGGCGAGAAAACTATAGCACTTTTTGTAAAAATCGCAAAAAATGCTAAGATGTTCGGAGTGGCTAAAGCAATAGCTTCTACGATTGCTCGCCCGTCCCAAAATGTGGGACAGAGGGAGGCGTGGGTGAGTGGTTGAAATCACCGCACTCGAAATGCGGCATACCCGAAAGGGTATCGGAGGTTCAAATCCTCCCGCCTCCGTAGGAGTTTGAAACGGAGTTTCAAAGGAGGATTTGAAGAGGCTGAATATATTTCTTCGGAGAAATATGAAGCCTGTACAGAATCTGTAAGATTCAAATCCTCCCGCCTCCACAAAATAAGGGGTGGGAACGGCTATATTTTGTGAGAGTACTGAGGCCTTATTAAGCACTTTGCCGCAATAATATAGTCACATACTCACTGCTCCTGTACAGTGTAGCGAACGGGGTGTATACTGTTTGTATATTAAGAATACATTAAAAAACAGAAAAGATATACAACGGCGGTTAGAGGAATCCGAAGTTAGATATCGGCGTCTTTTTGAGAGTGCTCATGATGGCATACTTATCCTCGATTCCAAAACGGGCCAAATTACTGACGTTAATCCTTTCCTGGAGAAATTACTAGGGTATTCAAAGGCTGAATTCTTGGATAAGAAATTGTGGGAGCTTGGGGCATTTAAAAATATGAAAGCGGCAAGGGACGCTTTCAAACTGTTGCAAAAAGATGGCTATGTACGTTACGAAGATTTACCTCTGGAAACAAAGGATGGACATTTTATCGATGTCGAATTTGTAAGTAATTCGTATTTAGCTGGAGGGACGTTAGTTATTCAGTGCAATATTCGCGATATAACTGAACGAAAGAAGGTTGAAGCGATTAAAGATGCAAAGAAACTTCTGGAGGAGGAACGGCAAAGAATTGAGTCAATTGCAAATACGGCTCACGAACTTCGCACTCCTCTTGCCATTATAAAAGGCACCGTGGATCTTTCTCTGCGAGAGATAAGAGAAGGGGGGTTTGACGAATCGAAAGATGTGCTGCGTTCAATCAATCATGAAGTCGTTCGTTTATCTGAAATTCTTTCGGATATCGGACTCATAACTTCAAAGGCGTGGAATGCGGAAAGAGGAATTTATTATGAGGAAATACGCCTTCGGGCTCTCGTTAAGACCGTTACTCGGAGATGTAAGGTTATTGCGTATAAAAAAAATATCCACATAAGCACCAAATCGATGCCAGATATTGTGGTTTGGGGCGATCGACGGTATTTGGAAAAGATGTTTTTAAACATCCTGGAGAATTCCATTATTTACGGGGTTAAAAACGGCCATATAGAAATTTCCGCCACGCAGTCTAAGGTATTTGTCAAAATAGATGTGGCGGATGATGGCATAGGCATATCAAAAGATGATTTACCTCACATATTTGAGAGGTTCTACCGTGCAGATAAGTCACATAACGGAAGTGGAGTATTCTCTCATTGAGGAATGATACTGAAAGGTAATCGTATCATCTAGCGAATGTTTTGAATAATTTCGACTTTGCTTCTTGTAATT
>MHRI01000034.1 GCA_001820935.1 Candidatus Taylorbacteria bacterium RIFCSPHIGHO2_01_FULL_51_15
CTCACGGGTGTTCCTTCTTCGGTAGAGGGGAGATACCGCGAAGAGGTTCGTCATCCGGAACTTGTCATCACCTCGACGCTGGATAATTCACCGGCAGAGGAGGCCGGACTTATGAGCGGTGATGTGATTCTCTCGCTTACAGACGGCGCTAGGACTTTTACGGGTACGGACGCGGAGGCCGCTCGCGCGTTCATCAGTTAGAGTGCTGGCGCGCTCACCGTGGAGTATCAAAGAGGAGAGGGAAAGGATACCAAAGAGGTGCAGCCTGTCGAAGGGATCATAGCAGGGAAGCCGGCGATTGGCGTTACTCTCGATACAGTCGGCACCGTGCGCTTTGGCATCCTTCGTTCCTTCTACGAGGGTCTTCTCACAACTTTTGATCTTTCGCGCGAAGTCGCCGTTGGACTCTTTGGATTTCTGCGGCAGGCGTTTTTGGGGCAGGCAAGTCTTGAAGCGGTTACCGGGCCGGTGGGCATCGCGGGTATGGTAGGCGAGGCGCGCGTCCTTGGATTCATCTACCTCCTCTCTTTTACCGCGTTCATCTCGATTAACCTCGCGGTGATCAACCTCCTTCCCATCCCCGCGCTTGATGGAGGCAGACTTCTCTTTCTCGCGATCGAGGGAGTCATGCGAAGGCCAATTCCAGCGAAATTCACAAAGGCGATGAACAGCACCGGCTTCGTCCTACTCATTCTCTTTATGGTGTTTATCACCTATCGGGATATCGTGAAGCTTTTCTAGGGAGTTGATAGAAAAAAATCAACTGTTTGGTATGATTAAACTGCACTTTTCGTGCATTGCGGGGTATGCGCCAATCACAGCTATTCACTAAAACTCGCAAGGAAGCTCCGTCTGACGAAGTTGCGAAGAACGCAGAGCTTCTCATTCGCGCCGGCTATATCCACAAGGAAATGGCGGGGGTGTATTCATATTTACCATTGGGACTTCGGGTACTTTCGAATATTGAGAATATCATTCGCGAGGAAATGAACGCTCTTGGCGGGCAGGAAATAAAAATGGCAACGCTCCATCCCAGTGAAAAATGGAAGCAAACCGGCGGATGGGAAACAGTTGATGTGCTTTTCAAGTTGCAAAGCCGTACCGAAAAAGAGTACGCGCTCGGGCAGAGCGAAGAGGAAATAGTAACGCCGATTGCACAGGAGTATGTCGCTTCCTATAAAGACCTTCCGGTAGCTGTCTATCAAATCGGACAGAAATATCGCGATGAACTTCGTGCCAAATCAGGTATCCTGCGGGGCAGAGAATTCGGGATGAAAGACATGTACAGTTTCCACGAATCCCAGCAGGATTTTGACCGATTCTACGCGATTGCCAAAGAAGCGTATCTAAAGGTCTTTACGCGCGCGGGACTCGACGCAAAGGTGACCGAAGCTACCGGCGGGAGTTTCTCGGAAAAACTCTCCTACGAATTCATGGTACTGACCGACGCGGGCGAGGATGATATTGTGTATTGCCCCTCCTGCACGCACTGCGCAAATGCTGAGGTCACCAAAGTAAAAGAGGGTGGAACCTGCCCGAAATGCGGAAAAGGAGTACTTGCGAAGGCTCGTGCCGCCGAAGTTGGCAACGTGTTCGATCTTGGACAAAAATATCCGAAAGCGTTCGGTTTTACCTACAAGGACAAGGAAGGAAGGGAACAGACTCCGGTTGTCGGCTGTTATGGTATCGGTACCACGCGCCTTATGGGGACCATTGTCGAAGTGTTTTCCGATGAAAAGGGAATCGTGTGGCCAAAGAGCGTCGCGCCGTTTGGGGTGCATCTTATCTCTATTTCGGGAGCAAGTGGAGAAGACGTGAAGAAAGAAGCCGATGCGCTCTATACGAGTTTGCGGCAGAAGGGGATCGAGGTCCTCTACGACGACCGCGATCTTCGACCCGGCGAGAAATTCGCCGACTCGGATCTACTCGGTATTCCCACCCGCGTGGTCGTGAGCGAGAAAACTCTCAAGGAAAACAAATTCGAAGTCAAAGACCGAAAGACCGGATCCATCTCCATGCTCTCTCTACCCGACTTTTTACTCCGACTCCCCCTGATTTCCTGACTTTTAAGACCTCCGGCGATTTAGCATGTAAGCACGGCCGTGCTTACATGCTAAATCTGCTCGAGCTTGAAGATACGCTTCCAGTGCCATTCGTTGTCAATATGCGTAACTTCAATAACGCGCACATATTTTCTGATATCAAGGAGCTCCACAATGAATTCAATTTCCTTCCGGCAGTCAAACGGATAAATACCCGCGGAATGTTGTAGTTTCCGGAAGCCCAGTTCTCTGAGATGATCTCGAAAAGCGTCTCGCGCTTCCCGTTCGTCTTCCGGGATATCGTACAGGATAATCCACCATTTTTTATTCCAAGGACTAGAGCGTTTGATTTTCATGTACCGCGGCTTGTAGGTGATGGCTTTCGTTTTTCCCTCGTCGCTTAACAGAAGTGTGCAGCTTCCGTCGGGATTTTCTCGCGCTTCTATGAGACGCGATTCATAAAGCGCTTCGACGGCGCGCTCGGCCGCCTGGCGCTTGATATCCTGCCAACCCGCGTGGATGCCCCTGATAATGTTCCACTGTCCTTTCGCCGTCCGTGCGCAAGAGAGCGCCACTCCTCCCAAGAGAAGCAACAGTATCTTCTGCTGAATCGGACCGAACCGCTTTCGCGCTCTTCGCATTCGTACTTTCTGATTTCGCGCCGCAATATTCATACGCAACTATTTTAGCATGTAAGCACGGCCGTGCTTACATGCTAAAGTGTAGAAGTCATCACTTGTATCTCTTAGCCTGTATTTTCTAGCCTGTATACCCACCTCCCACGATTGGTCATTCCTTTGCCTTTTGGGTAGTAGCTCGTATAATGCCTAAGCACCATATGATCAAAAAACATTGGGATAAACTAACGGGGTATCTTTCGAACGATATCGGCATTGATCTTGGCACCGCGAATACGCTTGTGTATATGCGCGGACAGGGAATTGTCATCAACGAGCCGTCGGTGGTCGCCGTGAATCAAAAAACCGGGCAAGTCGTGGCCGTGGGGGCGCAAGCCAAAGAGATGCTGGGCCGCACGCCGCCGCACATCGCCGCCGTGAAGCCGCTCGTCGGAGGCGTCGTTTCGGATTTCGAGGTCACCGAGGAAATGCTTGCCTATCTTATCCGCCGGGCCGAGGCCAATTTTCGGAAGGTGCTCGGCCCGCGCGTCGTGGTGGGCGTTCCTTCAGGCATTACGAACGTCGAGACGCGCGCCGTCCGAGACGCGACAAAAAACAATGGAGCGAGAACCGTCTATATCGTCGAAGAGCCGATGGCGGCGGCGATCGGTATTCGGCTTCCCGTGAACGACGCGGTCGGAAACATGATCGTTGATATCGGAGGAGGGACATCCGATATCGCCGTGATCGCGCTTGGAGGCATTGTGCGCTCAAAGAGTCTTAAAATCGCCGGAGATCGCCTGAATGAAGATATCATCTCTTACATTCGAAGCGAGTTTAAGATGCTCACGGGAGAGAAAACCGCTGAAAACCTGAAAATCGCGATCGGTTCAGTGTTACCGCCGCCGACGCCTCTTGAGGCGACGATCAAGGGTCGAGATCTTGTCACCGGCCTGCCGCGTGAGGCGACCATTACCGATACTCATGTCAGGGAAGCCATCGCGCTTTCCGTCGATAACCTCATCGAGGCAGTAAAGGAGGTCCTCGAAACCACGCCCCCTGAAATTGTCTCTGACGTGATGGGTCGCGGACTCTATCTTGTGGGAGGAGGAGCGCTCATCAAGGGTCTCCCCGAGCTTCTCGCGGAGAGTTTGAAAATCCCAGTGCATCAAGCGGACGATCCGATGACGGCGGTCGCCCGCGGAGCCGGCATCATTCTTGAAGACTTCGAACGTTACAAGGGTGTCCTAATTCAGAATGAAGATGAACTACCGCCTCATTCGTAGCGCGCGCGGGAAAGGCCGCTTCACACTCCTCTTCCCAATCATGTGTATCGGGATGCTCGCGCTGTTCCACTTTTTCTATCCTTCGGTGCTCGCGCGCCTATTCACGCGCCTCGCCGCTCCTCTTTGGAGCCTCGAGCGCGAGGTCCTCGATACGACGCACCGCCTGCTCGCGCTCTTCTCATCGAAGCAGTCGCTTCTTGAAGACGTGGAGCGACTTTCGGCCAGGCTCGAAGAGGCGGATCGGCTCCTTCTCGATCGCGAGCTTCTTCTTGCCGAGCACCGTCTCCTTACCGAAGCCCTGGGGAGGATTCCCGCAAAGGAGCGGCGGATTCTCGGGAACATTCTCTCCTCACCCCCCCGATCCCCATACGATACCGTCATCATTGACATTGGGGAGAGAGACGGGGTTCTCCCGGGAGATCTCGCGCTTTCCGGTTCCGCTCTTATCGGGCGGGTGAGTAAAGCCCGCTCCAGGGCCGCGACGGTTGAACTCTTTTCAACGGCGGGGAAGAACACATCCGTGTCCATACTGCACGACGGGCAGGCGATTCCCGCGGAGGCAGTGGGTATGGGTGGCGGGGTATTTCTCGCGACGCTCCCCCGGGAGGTCGCGGTCAACGTCGGAGATGAAATCATCATGCCTCCCCGAACGCTACTTATCTTCGCGCGGGTGGAGGCCGTAGAGGGGAGCGCCACTGATTCGTTTCAGAAGATTTATTTTAAGAATCCGGTATCGCTGCAGTCACTTCGATTCCTGGAAATCAAGAAAGACTTGCTCGAGGAATAAGTTTAAGAGCTCATTTTGCCTGCCGTCGGCAGGTTTTGTAATGAGTCGTTTCCACTCCCATGAGAATTATTGTTGATCTACTCCTTGTTCTTTCGGCCCTCTTTCTCCCTTGGTGGCTCACGATCTTCTGCGCCTGTGTACTCTTTTTTGTGTTTGAGCGATTCTACGAACTCTTTTTGGTCGCCCTTTTTATGGACCTCCTGTATGGGGTCCCGACCGAGATGTTCGCGGGCAGTGAATTTATCTTATCGATCTTGGGGGTGTGTCTGTACTTTCTTCTTGCGTTTGCAAAGAAGAGAATGCGCATATAGCGGGAGCTACTCCTTTTACCGGCGCGTGTTGTATACTTCCGTGCATGTATAGCGCTTTCATTCGTTTGTTTCGCAAACTCCAGAACCGTCGTGCGTTGAGAAGCGCGATCGATCCCGACCAGATTTTTCTGGATTCAAGCAATCTTCCCCGATTTGATCGCCACCAATTCGAGGGGCGCCTTGAGAGACCCATTTCAAGGCGCACGATTATGAGTCTCGGGGCGCTCTTCCTTTGCGTTATCCTCCTTGTCTTATGGAGGACATTCGCGCTTCAGATAGAGGGAGGAGAGCAGTATCGAGCACGGAGCGAGGAGAATCGCCTTAGACACACACTCATTTTTGGATCTCGAGGTATTCTCCAAGATCGAACAGGGGCACTGCTCGCTTGGAATGTGAACGACCCAAGCGAACCTGCTTTCACCAAGCGCGCCTATCGGAAACAGCCTGGACTCTCCCATGTGCTCGGATTCCTGAAGTACCCCTCGAAGGACAAGGCCGGATTTTACTACCAGGTCGACTTCGAGGGGCAAAGCGGCATTGAAAAATACTGGGGCGAATACATCGCCCCCGCACACGGTCTTAAGATTGTGGAAACCGACGCCTATGGCGATGTCGCCTCCGAAAGCGTGCTTCGGCCCCCAAAGGATGGGACCAACCTTACACTCTCCATAGACGCCCGCCTGCAGGAAAGGCTCTACACCTCAATGGAAGGTCTTGCACGTGCGCGGGGTTTTGAAGGGGGCGCGGCCGTGATCATGGACGTAAGGACTGGAGAACTTCTCTCGCTTGTGAGTTTTCCGGAATATAACTCGCAGATGCTCACGGACGGACGCGATGTGGAGGGTATTACGCGCGCCTTCCAGAATAAGGGCAAGCCGTTTCTCAATCGAGCGACAAACGGACTCTACACGCCAGGTTCCATAGTGAAGCCGTTCATCGCGCTTGCCGCGCTTGAGGAGGGCATCATTGCGCCGGAGAAGGAAATCGTGAGTACCGGCTCGATCGCGGTCCCTAATCCCTTCAACCCGGATAAGCCCACCATCTTCAAAGACTGGAAAGCCCATGGTCCGGTCGATATGCGCAGGGCCATCGCCGTATCCTCCGACGTCTATTTTTATGAAATCGGAGGCGGTTTCGAGGATCAAAAAGGCCTCGGCATCGCCGCCATTGAGAAGTATATGCGCATGTTCGGGTTCGGTGCCGAACCTCCGGGAAGCGAGTTTTTCGGCGAGGCGGGAGTCATCCCGAATCCGGAGTGGAAGCGAGAGTATTTTAATGGCGAGGCATGGCGACTCGGGAATACCTATCACACCACTATTGGGCAATACGGTTTCCAGGTAACAGTCCTTCAGGCGGCTCGCGCCGTCGCGGCGATCGCAAATGGCGGGAAACTCTTGGAGCCACGTATGCTTCGTGAGGAAACTCCGGCGACCTACAGCGTCGTTCCGATCAGCACGTCCTCCTTTGAGGTGGTGAGGGAGGGTATGCTCGCCGCGGTCGAGCAGGGGACCGCAAGCGGCCTTTTGCTTCCGGGAGTCCGCGTCGCGGGAAAAACCGGCACCGCGGAGCTCGGGACGGAGAAGAAGCTCGTGAACTCCTGGGTAGTGGGGTTCTTCCCGTATGAGGAGCCAAAGTTTGCCTTCGCCATCATTATGGAAAAAGGTCCGAGGGATAATACGATCGGAGCCTCGTACGTGGGTCGAGAATTGTTCGAGTGGATGAGCGTGCACGCTAAGGAGTACCTCACAAATGAATAATGGGGTATGAATACTGAATGATGACAATGATGAAGACTCACAAACCTTAAGTTCACGAGTCTCTAACTTTAGGACAGCTATTTTGACTTTCGCGGAATTTGCGCTAGGATACAGTGACTATTCTTAACGTCTGGTTGCTAAAAGCTAAAAGCTAAAAGCTATCAGCCATTCTTATGTCCGACGCTCCCGAATATCTTACGCAGGAGAAGTACAACGAGCTTACACGCGAACTTGAACATCTAAAAACGGTTCGAAGGAAAGAAGTTGCCGAAAATCTTGAGTACGCGAAGTCGCTTGGTGATCTTTCGGAAAACGCCGAGTACCAGGAGGCGAGAGAGACGCAAGCAAACATTGAAGATCGCATCAAGAAACTTGAGGCGATGCTCCAATCGGCCGTAATCATGAAGATGCATCACACCGAAGCGGTGGATATCGGCTCAACGGTCACACTGCAGAAAGAGGGCGGTAAGAGTTTGGTGACGTATCGCATCGTCGGATCGGAAGAAGCAGACCTCGACCAGGGGAAGCTCTCCATCAATTCGCCGCTTGGACACGCTCTGCTTCGCAAGAGAAAAGGCGAGAGTCTGATCGCGAAGACCCCTTCGGGAGAGATGAGCTACAAGGTGATGGATATTGAGTAGTCAAATTATTCTAATTACTCTAATTGCTCTAATCATTCTAAAGAATCGACAAATTTCAATTCCTAAATTGGGAATTGGCCATTAGGCTTTCCTTAGGTTAATTAGATAATTAGGCCAATTAAGAAACGGTATGTCATCTCTAGAAGAAATCAGGCAGAACCGTCTAAATAAACTCGAAGTATTACGGAAAAAAGGCATCAATCCTTATCCGATCTCGACGCATGCCGACGCATGTCTAAAGGAAGCGGCGGATAATTTCGAAAAACTCTCGAAAAAGAAAAAGCTTTCTCTCGCGGGGCGGGTCATGGCGCTCCGCGGTCAAGGAGGACTCGTGTTTGCCGATCTTTCCGACGGGACGGGCGCGTTTCAAGCGCTTCTGAAGAAGGACGAACTTCCCGAGGAAATGTTTTCTCTCTGGGGCGAAGTTGTGGATATCGGAGATTTTGTCGAAGTCACCGGCACGCTTTTCATCACCAAGCGAAACGAGAAGACCCTTCAGGTGAAGAGCTGGCGCATGCTTGGGAAATCCCTTCGTCCGCTTCCCGAGAAGTGGCACGGCCTCACCGACACCGAAGAGCGCTTCAGGAAGCGCTATCTCGATCTTCTCATGAATGAAGAAGTGCGCGATCGCTTTCTCCTTCGTTCACGCATCGTCTCCGCGCTCCGCGCGCTTCTCGACGCGGAAGGGTTCCTCGAGGTGGAAACGTCCATTTTACAGCTCCTTGCCGGTGGCGCTAACGCGGAGCCGTTCAAGACGCATCATCACGCGCTCGATATCGATCTGTACCTTCGCATCGCGCCGGAGCTCGACCTTAAGAAACTGCTCATTGGCGGTTATCCGAAAGTGTACGAAATCGGGAGGAGTTTCCGGAATGAAGGAATCGATGTCACCCACAATCCCGAATTCACCACCGTTGAGTGGTATGAAGCTTACAGCGATGGAGCAAAACAGCAGGTATTCGTCGAAACGGTCCTCCGGAGTATTGTCCAAAGAGTGTGCGGCACCACTCGCGTTCCCTTTGATGGGCACGAGCTTGATTTTGAGAAACCGTTTGAGAAAGTCACCTATTTCGAACTTTTGGAACGACACGCGCTCATTTCGCATCCGCGCACGGTAACGTACGACGCACTTGTAGAAAAGGCCAAAGAGCTTGGTGTAGGGGCTCACCCCGCAGATGGTCCCGAAAAGATCATGGACAGCATTTACAAAAAGGCGGTTCGGCCAAAACTCATCCAGCCCACGATCATCGTGGATTACCCGAAGGAGTACATTCCGCTCGCCAAGAAGAAAGAGGACGATGAGAGCATGGTGGACGCCTTTCAAGTCGTCGTCGGGGGCTACGAGATTGTGAAAGCATTTTCGGAACTCAACGACCCGGTTGATCAAAGGGAGCGATTTCTGGCGCAGGAAAAAAACAAGAAATCGGGGGATAGGGAAGCACAGCCAAATGATGAAGCCTTTCTTGAAGCACTCGAGTACGGTATGCCTCCCGCCGGAGGACTTGCGATCTCGATTGACCGTATGACGATGCTTCTTTCGAACGTCAAAAACATTCGGGAAGTCATTTTCTTTCCCACGCTTCGACCAAAGAACGAATAGGCAGACTTAAACCGCACTGTCGCCTGCGCATAGGAGATGCGCGGCTTCACAGTTCACCGTAAGAGCAGCCCCGCCACTAGCGGGGCTGTTTTTGTGCACATGCTGTCCACCTGTTATCCACAGGAGGACTGTTACGCTGTGGGATGAAGTGTTATAGAATAGATGCTAAGTGGTAAGAAGTGGGATATCGTAAAAAAGCATGAGAAAAAGTATTGAGGTGAAAAAAATCGTATATCGGGTTTTCTCTAGAGGCAAGCAATTTGCGTTTCCTCTTTTTATCTGCACCGGCACAGTCGCGCGTGAAAAGGTTCCGGTCCCTCACAAAGATTCTAGGGTAATTCGTAATTCGTAATTCATGCTCATCGGGGAGTACACGCACACGATTGATGATAAAAACCGCCTATCGCTTCCCGCGAAATTCCGGGCGGAGATGGGGAAGAAGGTGGTCGTCACTCCCGGACTCGATGGATGTCTCTTCGTTTTTACACTGAAGCAGTGGGAAAAGATTTCCGAAAAACTAGGTGGTTCATCCATGCTTCAGGGAGATACGCGAAGTTTCAACCGATATATGCTTGGCGGGGCCTCGGAAACGGAGATTGACTCGATCGGACGCGTGCTTATTCCGGATTTCCTCCGCGAGCGAGCGGATTTGAAGGAAAAAGTCGCCCTCATCGGAGTGCAGAGCCGAGTCGAGATATGGAATGAGAAGACGTGGCGAGAATACAAGAAAGGCGTTGAGAAACAGGCGGATACGCTGGCGGAAAAATTGGGAAGTGTAGGGGTCCTCTAAAGACACAAAGCACAATGCACAAAAACCAAACAAAGCACAAAGTTCAAGAACACAAACAATTTGTGTTTAGGTTCGTTTGAAGTTTGTTTGGTTTTTGTGCTCTGTGTTTTGAACAGTTTCCTGTATGCACATTCCCGTTCTTTTACAAGAAGTAGTCGAAGGACTAGAAGCCAAGGCGGGCGAAGTGATTTTGGACGCGACTGTAGGTGGTGGAGGGCACAGCGAGGCGCTCTGCAGGAGTATCGGCGCGGAGGCCCCGGTGCAGGTTTCGGGACAGACTACATTCATTTGCTTGGACGCCGATGAAGACGCGATCGAGCGGAGTCGTTCGCGACTTGTGCCGCTTTCCGGAGACTCTGGGTGCAGGTTTCTTTTCGAGACGGTGAATTATCGGCATCTCGACGCGACGCTTGACCGCCTCAGCATAGGAGGCATCAATCGAGCAATATTCGATCTTGGCCTCTCGAGCTTTCAGCTCTACGCATCGGAAGGCGCGCGAGGTCGAGGATTTTCCTTTCAGCAAGATGAGCCGCTTGAGATGACGTTTTCGAAGGACGTGGAGAAGGGCACCGTGACTGCGGCGATAATCCTCAATGAGTGGGGTCAAGATACCATCGAGACACTCCTTGCAAGTTACGGAGAGGAAAAGAAGGCGCGGCAGATCGCGGAGAAAATCGTCTCTCTTCGAGCAAAGAAGCCTCTCCGGAGCACACGCGAACTTGTGGCGATCATTGAGTCGGTAGTGAAGAGAAGGGGGAAGATTCATCCCGCGACAAAAACGTTCCAAGCCCTTCGTATGGCGGTCAATGATGAATTTGAGGCCTTAAAAGAAGGACTTTCCAAGGCCTGGGAGAGGCTTCTCCCAGAGGGGCGCATAGCGGTCATCTCATTTCACAGCATCGAGGATCGCACGACGAAGGACTTCTTCAAGGAACTCGCAAGGCGTGGGGAAGGGAGGCTCATCACCAAAAAGCCGATTGTCCCGGGAGCCCGGGAGCGAGAAGAGAATCCACGATCGCGAAGCGCCAAATTGCGCATTATCGAGAAACACTGAATCTGAAGTTTACCTATGAAGAGATTCCAACACACATTCACATGGTTCGATGAAAACAGAAAGCAGCTTTTCTGGCTTTTGACATGTCTCGTGCTTCTCTTCGCTTCGTGTTACGTGTATTTCGTCAACACAGCGGCGCTGAACGGCGTGCGATGGGGAGTAGCAGAGCAGGAGATCACCACCCTTGGAGGCGAGGTCTCCGAACTAGAATCAACATATCTTTCGCTCAAGCAGTCGGTCACGCTTTCTCTCGCGTACGAGCGCGGATTCGAGGATATCGGAGCGGTCAAATTCATTTCGACGGAGAAGGTCAGTGCGGTAGCGAAGACCAATGAAATCTAACCCCCAATTCATCTTTCGCGCGCGCCTTCTTAGCATCTGCGCCGTACTCGTCGGGGCGACGCTCCTCTCGAAACTCTATTTCGTACAACTCGTGGATGGCGATGTGTATCGCGAGAAAGCGGACAGGCAGTATTCTTTGCCGGGTCAGGAACTCTGGGATCGGGGTTCTATTTTTTTTCAAATGCGGGACGGCAGTCGCGTCTCAGGCGCGACACTCAAGACCGGATTCACACTCGTCATTCGTCCAAACGAAATCACGGAGCCGGAAGAACTCTGGAACGCGCTCTCACCGCTCGTTCCACTTCAAAAGGACGCGTTTCTCGCCAAGGCCAAGAAACGCTCCGATCCATATGAGGAGATCGCACATCGGCTCGGAAGCGAGACCGCGCAAGCAATAACCGAGCGGAGCTTCAAGGGAGTCTCGCTTTACAAGGAGCGGTGGCGCTTCTACCCGGGTAGTCTCTTGGCGGCGCACGTCCTCGGGTTCGTCGGTTTTGACGGCGACGCAAGAAACGGTAGGTACGGGCTTGAGCGCTACTACGAAGACGTACTCTCGCGTGAAGGTTCCTCCGGCACCTATCAAAACTTCTTCGCGGAGATTTTCAGGGGAGTGAAAAAAGTCATCGGGCCAGAACGTACCGAGGGCGATCTTCTCACCTCAATTGAACCTAGCGTGGAGCATTTTCTCGAGGGCCGCGTTTCGGACATTGAGGCGAAGTTTAGCGCCGATCGAGTCGGCGGCATCATCATGGACCCCAAGACTGGACGCATATATGCGATGGCGCTCTCTCCCTCGTTTGATCCCAACGATTTTGGCAGTGTCGTAAACGCGAGCCATTTCAGTAACGCGCTTGTCGAAAGTGTGTACGAAATGGGATCGATCCTGAAACCCCTCACCATGGCCGCGGGCATCGACGCGGGAGTCGTGACTGCCACGAGTACGTACTTTGACGCAGGCTCGCTCACGCTAAATGGCAAGACTATCTCGAACTTCGACGGAAAAGGTCGTGGAAGGGTACCTATGCAGGAAGTGCTTAGCCAATCACTGAATACGGGCGCCGCCACGGTGGCATTGAGGCTCGGGAACAACCGATTTCGAAGCTATTTCAAGGAACTGGGCCTCGGCGAGGAAACCGGAATCGACCTTCCCGCCGAAGCAGCTGGCCTTGTGAAGAACCTCGAGAGCGGACGCGACATCGAAATCGCGACCGCCTCGTACGGACAGGGGATCGCGCTCACCCCCATTCAAACGATTCGCGCGCTCGCCGCGCTCGGGAACGGCGGCTACCTCGTCACGCCACATGTCGGAGTGGCTATCACCCATAAAAGCGGCGTGACCCGCTCCATTGAGGATCTTCTGAAAAAGTCCGTGTTTAAAGAGCGAACCTCCGAGGAGATAAGCCGCATGCTTATCGAAGTTGTGGACAACGCGCTTCTTGAGGGAAAATTCAAAATGCCGCATCACAGCATCGCGGCAAAAACCGGAACCGCGCTCATCGCCGATCCTAGCGCGGGCGGCTACTATACCGATCGATTCCTGCACTCGTTTTTCGGCTACTTCCCGGCATACGACCCCCGCTTTATCGTATTTCTCTACGCGGTCGAACCGAAGGGAGTCACCTTCGCGTCGCACACGCTCGCGGAGCCATTCATGAGTATCGCGAAATTCTTGATCAATTACTACGAGATTCCTCCCGATAGATAGGCGAGGGTCAATCTCGATTGGAACCCTGAATGAGTTTAGGAGGTCCAGGCTCAACGAGTATTGGAGGAAGCAAAAAATCCTGACCCTCCCCCGCATTGCCCTCTCCTCCCGAAGCGTTCCCCTCGGATGCGGAAGGCGAGGTATCCAAGATTGTAGGGGGCGGTGCCATTTCTTGCGGCTCTGAAGGCGACTCTCCGCCCTGCGTCCCCGACGTCTCAAGCTCCGCGATCTCGCTTTCAAGCCGCGCTACTTCCGCCCTGGCCTCCGCCAGGGCCTCACTTTCCCGCAGTACTTCCTCTGCAGTCACACTTACCTTTGGCGCGGAGGGATTTCCCGAAGTGGTCACGGGATTAGCGTTTGCCGCTTCTCCCGCAGAGTTTGGTGACGGCGCGGGGGGCGCGCTTGCCAGGGAGGCGAGCACAGACTGTATCTCCTCTTTCGCCGCCTCGACCTCCTCTTTGTAGAGATCTATCTGGAGCGGAGTGAATCCGGATGCTTCCGGAGTGAGCGTATCTACAAAAACTTCCAAAGCTTTGATATACGAAGCGATAGTCTCCGCGTCTTTTTTCGCCTGGCGCAAATCATCCGCGCCTAGCGTTTCCCCAAGGTCAAGGCGAAACGCCTCGTTCCATCTTTCGAGGGCTTCGATGACTTTCCTGCGCTCCGCCTTTAGCGTTTCCTCGACGTTCTTTTTTTTAGTGCCAGCCACGCTACCTATGGGGGAAACGCCCGATTCATCGAAAAAGATAGCCGTTCTCACCTCCGCGATCGATTCCATTCGCTCATATTGCTCTTGCATGAGGGCTTGAAATGGGCGCGTCGCGTAATACAGCACAGTAAGATCTTCCAAGGTCTCCGTCCCGTTTTTCACGGCCGCTCTTGCCTCGACAAGCTTCGCTTTGAGCTCCTTCGCGCGAAGCGCGCTCTCACTCTCTCCTGAGCTTGGCCTTACGCTTACATACCAATATGCTCCGCTTCCAATCAAGGCGCAAAGCGCGACGATCATGAGCGGAAAGAGGACCATGACACCTCGCTCTCTGGAAATCATGTGAGTAGTATACCCTATGCGCGGCTGAACTGCAGTCTCGGTCAGTGTAACTTCCTGTTCCTCTAGGGGAATGACATTAATTCCTCCCTTCCGCCAACCAACGGTAAAGGAGAATAAGAGGTGCGGAAAGTCGCCAAAGATCTGGACAAGAGTCAATTTTAGTGATACATTGCTCTTAATTTGCACATTGAGAATTTCAAAATCCAACCACAGGAAAATCGCATGACACACCGAAGTTCAGTATCTCAAGAATTGGGCGTAAAGCCCACTATCAAATCCATTCGTGTTCGAGCAAAGGGAGTGAATGGAACAGTCATTCTCGCTCACGACGCGGACTCTAAAGAGTCGAGACCGCAATACGCGGGAGAAGGACATGTGTCGCCGCTCTTGAATGCCCAACTTTTGTGGGAGCAGGGCCTTGTGCCTGATGCTCTCGGAATTCTTCTGGCAGCCAAGGCGAAAGGCCACATCTCACCACAGCAAATCGGAGCTCTCATCCCTGCGGAAATTTCGCGGGACAATGCGAAGTTGCGAACAACGATGCGTTGGATCATCCAACTGCTTCGAGCCATCAACGTCAAAATCGTGATCGGTGAGGTTCACTACAAGAAACCCGAATCACAGAGTCCCGAAACGTCTTACTCGCGTCGCTCCGAATCACCCTCCTCCAACAGAGGCAAGCTGCCGGCTTTGTTCAACTCAACCGGTATCAACTACGCCGTTTCTGAAGGGCCTTCAAAAGAGGCTCTGCTCGAAATGGAAGAAGACAAGGAAGCGGAAGGCGAAGAAAGCAAACGTGCTGATTCAAACGGAGAATTCATACCGAAGTTCATCTTCGACAGTGAATCGGGGGTCAGCAATCCCTACTACCGCGCCGTCAAAGACCATAAGTTTCTGAAACATCAGGACTTGTTGGAATTGGCGCGGCGATGGCATATGCACGGCGACTACGAAGCCCGCAACACCATCGTGGTTCACAACTTGCGTCTGTCGATGAAAATCGCCGCGCACTATGTGGGCCGAGGTTTGGACTATGACGACCTCGTACAGGAAGGCAACATCGGACTCATGGTTGCGGCGGAGAGATTTAATCCTGAACCAGGATTTCATTTCACCACATATGCAACATGGTGGGTCAGATCTAAAATTACAACGGCTATCAGGGATCAAAGAGACACGATTCGTTCACCTGCTCACGTGCATGAAGCTTATAACAAGGTCTTGAAAATAACATGTGAACTTGCTGCAGAACTGCAACGTGAACCGACACTTGAAGAAGTGGCGGCCCGAGCGGAGTTAGAGATTGATAAGGTGAAGAAGATTCTCCATCAACTCAAAGTTCCAGTCGTGTCTCTAGAAGAGTTGGCTTATAGTGCGTCGTCGAAAGACAGCGATGTCACCATCGGCGATCACATTATAGACAACTGGTTCCCTTCTGCCGTTACAGCCCTCGAAGCAAAAGAGGACTTGGAAAGAGCGTCTCTAACAATTCGCACTCTTCTGGCGACAATCAAAGCGTTGCCGATATCAGAAAAAGCAAAGACCGCCTTCAGCATGTATTACGGACTTGACGGTCATCCTGAAGGAGCAACTTTGGAGTCAATTGCTGAAACTTCGGGCTTTGGAGTCACCAGAGAACGAATTGGGCAGATGAATGCCAAAGTCTGGAAAAAACTCGCCGAGTTTGGAGTATCCATGAACGACGAGAAGCTCGTCGCGGCAATCACACGTGTTCACGATCTTGAAAACATCGTGGGTAACGAAGCTGACCTCTCGCCTTTAACCGAGGCAATGGTACTGAATCAAGTTTCATCTGTATTTCATGATTCAGGTGGGAATGACGGAGAATTGGTACCAGCGGACTCTGTGACAATAACGAGACGGCCTCAGGCAAACTTGGAAAAAGTTGCGCCTGGCACTCTCGCCACCGAAGACATTATTCGGGTTGTCGGAGAGGCTTACGGAGTGACACCGGAGATTATCTTAGGCGATTCAAAGCCGAAGGAAGTCGTCTGGGTAAGATGGGTTTGCACGTACATTCTGAGGGAAAAGTTGGAGTTATCGTTTCCGAAAATTGGGCAGCTACTGCACTATTCGGAACACTCAGTAACCATGTACGGATACCGTCAGCTTGTGAGCGCGATGGAACGAGACCCGAGCGTCAAGGATGACATCGAAAAAATCATCGCCTTGTGCGGTTTGCGACCGGAAAAGCCAGTCGATCCCGAACAAGTTGCACGAGCTGCCGAGTCGGCAAATAAAGCAGCCTCGCCTATCGTCGATCAAGTGCTTACTTTCACGAGCCAAGCATTTGAAGTTGAGAAAGCGAGTCTGTTTCAAAAGTTCCTGAGAAGCATCGACCCTGCCGTAGCCCGAGCTCAATCCGCAAGAAACTTTGCCATGTACATTCTGCGCACGGACTTTGCAGTCCAGTGTCAGGAAGTGGCAGAGATATTCGGAATAAGCAACTATGGCCGAGTCTCACATATCCACTCCGAAGTGATCGAGAAGGTCAAAACCGATGCCGACCTCCAAGCAAAGCTAGCGCTCATACGAGGTCAGTACAGCTTGGATGCTTACGGAGGAAACCTCGTTCAACTCAAACAATGCCAGAAGACCCTTTTCCCTAAACAGGTTGAGGAGATGAAAAGCATTGTCGAGGAGGTGGTCACGCCGTTCAAAGCAAAAGTTCAACGGCTCCACGCCAAACTCGAGGCACTCGATGTGCCGGACCGTCACAAGGAAATCCTTCGGCTTCGTTTTAACGGGGACCCTACAAAGGAAACTCCGACATATGAGGCATTAGGACAGACCTACGACATCACTCGGGAACGAGTGCGCCAGATTCTTGTCACGACCATGGAACGACTGACTCCGACTTTAGAACCGTCGGACGTGGATCTGATGGTGGGTTATACCCAAGAGTTTGAGAAAGTTCGCCTCGTGGTTGAATTGCAGAATCTTTGATGCGAAAGCATCGAACACAGGGCCATCCGCAAAAACGGATGGCCTTTTTATTATTCCCCTTTACAAGATGCTGAAAGTATGTAGTATTGTGGCCAGAGGTAAAGATTTCGATACACACCCAGAAACCTTAACAAAAGAGAGGAATCAACGTGAAAGCAGACACCCAAGACCCTCGAATCACTCAAAAAGTGCTCGAGATGGTCGCAGCCTACTACAAGACCACACCCGGAGCGCTGAAGGGCGACGAGGGCGATCCGATAGCCAAGAAAGTGGTGATGTACACCCTCAAGGAAGAACTTGGGGCATCACTCAAGGCTTCGAGAGAAGCGGTGGGAAAGAAATATGACCCTTATGTATATCAAGCGGTCAAAAAGGTGAAGGGGTTGATGAAGACCGACACAGCTTTGTCTTCATTGATCGAAGAGATCAAAACCGAGGCCCTCATGATCACCGTGCCGCCTAGCGGTAGCGCCGGAGCGATGGGACCCACAAGTCCTCCGCGCCAACCTACGCCCCGTACTCCTAAGCCACCGGTCACTTCTAAAAAAGCGGAAGCTCTCACAGTTGTTCCTTCAGGAAATACGGCGCAGAGCATCGCCAGTGTACGGAAGGCAGTCACCGGCGTCTTCTTAGGTGCGGATCTTTTGCAAGCTCCTGACCCGGCGGCCGAAGTGATGCTCGCAAAGGACGCAGTGGTGTTTCTGGTCTGGGATGACTTTCCGAAAATCTCCTTGCCCGAAATACTGAGTGCGTTCCACCTCGATCAGGACGGCCTCTACCGAGCAATCGGAAGGATCTCGGTCAGTCTGAAAGAGGATGGAAGTGAACTCAAGAAAAAACTCAAGGCAGCCCGAGGCGCCTACGGAGCGGCTGAATAAGCCGAACAAACAAATACAAAAAGGCCGGGGTGTTTCCACTCCGGCTTTTATTTTTTCAAGAACTCTTCAATCATCGAGGCGGCACTGCTATGAAGAAGTCAGGTCGTAGGCCAAATCTGCAGTCTCCTCCGTAACTTCAAGCCTTCGGTCGATTTTGCTTTTAATCACGTTCTTGACAATTCGATGAGAATCTTTCTTCTCGTCTTTCTCTCCCGGCAGGATCTCCTTGTTGAGTTTCAGCGTCAGCTTTCCCTCCTCAGAAAATACCGAACAACTGTAGAATTTGCCGGGGATTAGTACGATTGATCCTCTTTCCAGTTTCTGGAGGAGTGCTCCCCGACACAGGGCTACCAACTCGTTTTTACGCTTCACGAAAACCAGCGTGACCTTTTCATCAACGACAGTTTTTTCTGATGCTTCAACGGGTGTTGGAGTGACTTCAGGAGCAGGCTGTTTTTCGACTGCCTTTTCCTTGGGAACTTCCTGCACGGGTTTTGGCAACAACTGGGGAAAGACTTTTGCCATGATTTCCCTGTTGACTGCCGTGCATTGTGCCGCATACGGATGCCGAACCTTCATGATGCTTGTAGCAACGATATGATCAGGCGTTGTACCCCATAATGCTGACTCGGGTATTTCGGAGAAGGTAATTCCTACCCCGCCCTCGAAATATTAAGGTGTTCGGTCAATCGAACCGGATCGAAAAACTGTACATTCCCATCGCGCATATGCCTTGGAGGACGCTTCCTTGCGGTTGTGGAGGCACGGTGAAATCTCTCGTTTCGGAGGGAGACAAATTCGCTCGAACGCCGAGCTTTGGTATCGTGAGGGCGGAGGCGCAGCTAAAAAGTCCGCCGGAGTTTACTCTAAGCACGGTAGGGACATTCGCCGTCGCGAGCGTGAGGCGAGGACTGTAGCCTCCTTCGGCGGAGATGTCGATGATCTGCGTGCCATCCGCGAAGCTCACGTTTTCCCTCGTTCCGTCTTTAAGGCCGGGAGTACGGTTTGTAAGAAAGAGCGCTCCCCCGATGAGGGTAAGAGCAATGACGACTGAAATAATGCGCGCTGTCATAGCATGATTGTACCAGAACCTATCTCAAAATAAACCGCCGTTGATAAAGATAGAAAGTGCTTGGCTACTGCGGGAGTCTCCTGCCGGCTGTACCTCGTCCTTCAGCCTCGCCGATGCGTGCATCGGCTCGGCTTCCAGGACTTCGGTTCGTACGGCAGGAAACCCCCTCGCTACGCCATTTATTTTGAGATAGGTTCTAGAAGTTAAAAAGCGGGGGAATAATGCCATAACCCGCGAGGCTGTTAATGATATTGAACAGCCCAAAGAATATGACAATAAGGCCAGACGTTTTGAAGAACACGCTTGACCAGCGCTTCGTGTGTATGGCGAAAGAACTGAAGCTAAGAAGCGCGAGCACGGGTAGTGTGCCGAGCGCGAAGCTAAGCATGATCATCCCTCCCGTCCAGAAACTTCCCGTCGTTAGCGCGTAGAGTTGCATGGATTGCGTGAATCCGCAGGGAAGGAAGAACGTCGCAATGCCGATAAGAACCGGCGTAAGACTATGATTCAAGTTTTTCAATCCGTGGATATGCCGACCTATGAACGCGGGCAGTGTCGGCTGCAACTTTTTCGCCCATGGAAATACGTCGAGGAGGTTCACGCCAAGGAGGAGCAGAATGACTCCGATGAGCACTCCCATGAGTAGTGTCCCAAACGCGCCGAGCACAAATGCCGAGCCGACCGCGCCCATGACGCCCCCTAGGATGAAGAAGGAGACCAGACGCCCGACGTGGAAGAGAATCTGTGGCTGTGCCCTGCGAACTCCGGCTTCATTCGAATGTTCGCTCCCTTTAGCGAACTCCGCAGACACTGAAAGCACCAGACCTCCAACGATTGCCATACACGTGGAAAGGGAAGCGATGATCCCGATAATAAAGGCCGTCCCATAACTCACATTCGAAGTGGTCACGAGATTCACTATCCCGAGCTTTTGAAGCAGGAAAAAGAGAGCGATAAATGCCCCGGCGATCGGGAGCGCGAGATTCACATCCGACCAACGAGCCGCGTGTCTCTTTTTCTCGAGAGAGAGACTGTAGCCGTGCGGCTTTAAGACTTCACTCAAGTCTTTTGCGATGTGCTCGGCCTCCTTGTCGCCAAAATCACCCGTGACTTCTATCGAATGATCTTTTAGGCTCGATTTGACATGCGTAATATTAGATAGGTCGCGAAGCGCGCTCTCGGTCATGAGCACGCAGGCATTGCAATGCATGCCGTGCACATGGAACACATACCTTTTTTGGTCTTGGCCAGACATACGAAGGGATTATAGCACGAGTAGTATACTTTCTGGGTAATCCGCAATATCCCCTCTAGCTTGTCCTGTCTATCACTCTTCGAAAATGATCAGTGTTTCTTCCTCACCCCGCTTGGCATAGTAGCTGG
>MHRI01000035.1 GCA_001820935.1 Candidatus Taylorbacteria bacterium RIFCSPHIGHO2_01_FULL_51_15
TCCATCGATAATCCTTTGCGCGATCGTCGGCCCGACGCCCGGCAGCGTGTCGAGAGCTTCAAGACTCGCCGTGTTGATATTGATGCTGTGATCGGCAAAAACGGGTACCGCCAAAAAAAAGATCGCGAGCAGGAGTATCGCTCTACTTGTCATGTTCGCCGCCGTTCAGAACACGCAAAAGCTCATCGTGAGACACTTCGCCGGTTGAGGATCGTGGTTCCGACTCACGCTCTTTTGCGCGCTCGCGAGGCTCGTTCTCTGCGCGCGGAGGTGGGGTCGGCGCTGGCGATGCTTGAGCGGCTTTTCGCGCCATACGTTCGCGCAAAATGTCCGCGGGAGAGCGAGCTTCGCGCGGGATCGTGATTACGAGCCCATCCGTGCTTGCTTTTTCTACAGGATTCGCGGCCTGTATAGCGGCACGCAGCGCGCTTCGTTCGGGAGGTTGAGTCACGTGCTCGCGGCGCTCCGGACGCGGCATGCTCGAAGCTCCTGCGGACGAAGGCCGATGCGGCATGCTTCGATCCCGCTCCCCGTCACGCCTTCCCCGATCCGGTTGCCTATTGGGAGGGCCACCCGGTCCACGCGCAGCTTTAGGCGGCAACGCAAAATCCAGCTGCTTCTTTTTGACGAGCGCCTCGATCTCTTCGCGAGGCCGAGAATATGTATCTCGTGAATTCCGAACGACATCGTCCCGATACGAGACAGGTGGAAGCTCTATGGGCGGTATCGTCTCCGCCGAGAATGGCACTGACCCTACCCCATCTATCATGAGCGTCAGGTAAATCTGACCGATCCCAAGGCCCACGAGATCTTGCGCCATAAAGGTCGGCTCGAAGATGGTCGTCAGGATCTCTGCATCAAAAGGCCCCACGCGGAAACATATCAGTGTGCCGACGTTGCCAAAGACCGCATCGCGCACTTCTTCTTCCATTTGCTCGATGTATTGATTGGCGAGTGTAAGTGCGAGCTTGTATTTACGCGACTCGGAAAGAATGTCAGCAAATGCTTCGTTCATCATCGACTGGAATTCATCGACATAGAAATAGATACGGGGAAGCTGTGCGAGGCGTGCAGCTGGTTCGTCGGCACGCGACATGGCCGATAGGTAGATTTTTACGACAAGCATGGAGCCGAGGAGCGCTGCGTTCGTCTCGCCCATGCGCCCCTTAGAAAGGTTGACGATGAAAATCTTCCGTTCGTCCATGATCTTCCGAAGGTCGAACGACGATTTTGGTTGGCCAACGATATTCCTGATCAGGGGATTTGCCGTGAATTGACCGACCTTGTTCTGAATGGCTGGGGTAGCTTCGCGCGTATACGTATCTGTAAAGCTCGCAAATTCCTCTACCCAGAACGCTTTCACAAGGGGATCAGTTATCTTCTCCACAACAGCGCTGCGGAACGTCTTGTTCGTCAACATTTTGTTGACGTCGAGGAGCGTCGAATCAGGGTACTCGAGGAGTGCCAAGAGCGTGTTTTGTAGAATGTATTCCATTCTCGCGCTCCACGCATCCACCCAAATACGCTTGAGAGCACCCATGAGCCCCGAAACGACGAGATGCCGCTTGTCGTAGCCCACGTCCTCCATGACGTTGAAGCCGATGGGGTAATCGGTATCAAACGGTGCGAAGTAGACGACATCCTTGATGCGCTCGTACGGCACGAAATCCAGGAGCCGCTCGGCCGTCGAGCCGTGCGGATCAATGAACGCGATGCCCTCCCCATTTTGGATATCCTGTATCGCCATATTTTCAAGCATGGTGGATTTACCCATGCCGGTCTTCCCAATGATGTACATGTGCTTGCCGCGATCATTGGCACGTATGCCGAACATGTCGCGCTTGCCGCGCGTGTGCGTCGCGGCAAAATAGGTGATGCGACGGTCATCGTCCCGCTGATTGGGATCCATATGCTGATTATACTCTCATTTTGAGTTATTTTTGCTTAGAGATTGCACGAACTGATCGTGCTGGAAGTAGAGGCATCTCAGCTGGCGCTCCGGGCAGCTTTCGGAGTCTAAAGGCCGGATATTCACTATACTGAACTTCAATCGTGTCCTTGTACTGAGTATCAATCATTGTCTTCCACTCTCTAAAAACAGGTTCAAGACCCGATGGAATTTCAACAAACATCAGACCATTGTCACTGAGCATCGCATACCACTTAGACAGCACCTTTCCCACTGCATATGGCTCAATTGGCACAGTCTTGGTTCCCAATATCATTTTCTCAAATATTAAGTCGACCTTGTCCTTGCCGAGCCAGTCCGCAATATCATCATACAGCTCTTCCGAGAAAATATTTCCTTCAATGACCGAATGATTCCTCTCATCATCCTGCATAGTTGGATCCGACCGCATGCGATTGCGGATATCACTCAAAGCAATTCCAGCAGTCTTTTTGAAGCAGTGTGGTGTAAATTCCGCAAAAACGGCTGACCCAATCCCCCCAAACTCCAAACCAACCGCTTTCCCACTCCTATCGGAGAGAGTCTTCTCTATATCTATATATGCCCGTAGGCTCTTTTCCCCTTCTGGCAACACCCTCCTAAAAGCCGTGTTGAAAGAAGCCCAACGATCCCAGAAATGCATACCTTTTTCCAGGGCCGAATTTTTTAAAACATAGGGAAGAGCCGAATATCTTTCTGCGTGCTCTTTCTGATCAGCAAGACGCATCTTCCTATCAACTTCTTGTTGTCGTTTTTCTCTTCCAAATGGATATAGATCCTCGCGCGCTTTTCTGAATCTCATTCCTCCGATTCTAGCACTGCGCGCAAGCTCGTGTACCTGTTGGCTGGGTCCCAGAAGAACCACGAGGTCAATCCGGCGTCGTAGGTGGCGCGTGTTTGGTCGAGAATATCTTGCGGCAGATAATCCTTACCGTAATCGAAGTCCTGAAGCCACGGTCGCAGCTTCAGCGGCGAGTACGATGGCTTCTCGTATATGGCCGGAGTCGAGGTCCCGACGCGCTTGTGTGCAAACGCCATGACAGTCGTCGTCGTCGCGATCGCGCGCTTCACGGCCTCGCTCATTGAGTAGTTCACGACGCGATACGTATCGAAGTTGGGATTCGAGAGCCCGAGAAAACCCTTCGGATAGTGCGAGGGATAGACCATGGGAGCCACGTAATCGAAGTACGGCAGTGCCCGCTCGAGCACTTGCCCTATGTTCAGATCGTCCGTGTTCGTAGTCGTCATCCCGAATAGGTCGACAGACATCATGACGCCAAGCGGTTTTACTTGGCTCTGGAGATATCGAAAGAATTTCTCAAGCTCTCCCGCGTGGTCGTCGGACGGATACACAACATCCCCCATAGGGCCGTCCGATGGCCAGCGCACGTAGTCGTAGTTTAGCTCGTCGAAGCCGAGCGCATACGACTCTTTTGATAGCTCGATAATGTACTCCCAATACGGTTTTGCGTTGACCGCGACGAATGAGAGCCCTTTGTGGTCCTTCCACGGCTCTCCGGGCCGTGAGCGCGACTGCACGGATAGTTCCGGATGGTTTATTGCGTAGAATGGATCTTGGAATACGGTAATGCGACCGATGACATATATCCCCTTCTCGTGGAGCATCTCGATGAACTCCTTCATGTCGGCCGCTCCGCATTTCTCGGAAACCGACGCTGCAAGCGCAGGATTGTCGGTCCGGAACGATAACTTCCCCGCATAATCTTTGATGTCGATAATGACCGCGTTCAGCTTCGTCGCATCTATGAATTTCACGAGCGCATCGCGCAAACTTGGGGTACCAACAGCGCACTGTGTCATGTATATCGCGTACATCGGCTCGGGGGTTGGCAGATGTTTGGTAAAGATCGGTGGCGGCGTGAAGAGTGCATCGGGCGTTGTTGTCGCGGATCGGACAAAGGACACTTGCGGTGCTATGGCTACCGATATAGCAGCAGCACTCGCGATCACGAGGGCGCTTCCGGTAAACACCCAGTGCCTATGTCTCATGTCAGATGCGCGGTTCGACCTCACTTGATGCGCTCTCCTCATGCGGCGCGCCGACATCAGATCGGCGACGCACTATAATGCCGAGCACAATGACGCACACACCTGTGATGAAAAGAAGTACTTTGTCCCAACTGGTTGGGAACCCGAGAAATGGCAGAATCGCCACAAAAGCGCCTGCAAGCATAATAAGCGCATCAAGCGTCATACGGCCGAGTATATCACGCTCCTATTTTGCGCCGCGCGCAGTTTTGAGGTGTTCAAGCCACTTCTCGGTTGCTGCATATTGGTCAGGGAGTCTGTCCTCGTGAGTGCTCATAATTCTCTCCACATCTCTTTCGGTCTTTGCGCCGGCAAGATCCGAGGCGAAATGTTCTCCCATTGTTTCTGCAATAAGAGATCGTATTTCCTCGGGATCAAGCTCGCCGGAGAAGTACTGCCGCACAAACCCGCGCCATACAATCTCCGTATCAACTTCTTCGTCCTTTCGGGCGATCGAGAATACTAGCTGATCGACCAACTTGTTTATACCGACGTAGCCAGACCGATCCCCACGTTTCCCGATGATGTGTTCCTCCATGATCGCGGGCTGAACCATAGCGGGCTTGCGTCGACAGTATTCCAAGACGATTTCATGAGAAATTTTTGCCGCGATTCCCTCGTAGAGAGCCCCGAACAATTCTGTCTCATTTATGTCCGGACGCATTAACGGCATCGTGGTGATGGTTTCGGAGCGATCCCAGATTCCCGTCCGCTGCGAAGTTCGGCTTGTTTTTTTGAAGAAACGGCCGGTAGATTCAGCCGAAATTGAATTGTAGCCGACGGCGTGCACAAGCTCGTCAGTATAGGCATCAAGGAAGTTTGCGCGCACTACTCTAGTATCGGGATGCTTATCAAGCAGGCGCCGGTAATAATTTATGTTGACGCCGATACTGTTGGTCTCTACGCTGTAAAACATGCGAAAACCATCGTTTTTGACGAAAATACCGGGTGTAGGACCCTCGATGAAATAAATCTCTTCCGGCGTATTAAACCGGTCTATCGGGACGCCCGACTTCTCTAGATATTCTTGACATACGGCAAAGAGCTCCCCCACGTCAATGTCCTTGATCCATTCCGTCACTGTCGCGCATATTTCAGGACGGTTCGCTCTACTCTTTGTATCCGCGTCCGCGAGCTCCGCTTTTTCCTTCTCGATTAGACCCGCAAGCACTTCCCCACCTGTTTCATGGCGCCCACCGATCGGTTTGCGCGGTTGCGGTTCGAGGCCGCCGTTCATACTGAATAGTATAACAACCCTACTGTTCGACAACAACGACGAATTCGCCGCGGGCTTTTTTGCCTTTCTCGAGTTGCTCTGCGAGTTCTTTCGGCGAGCCAGAAAGGACTTCCTCATGTATTTTGGTGAGCTCGCGTGCAATGGTGATGCGCGATTTTGGAGCGACTTTTTCTAGTTCGCCCAGCAACTTAAGAATGCGATGAGGTGATTCGTAGAGTACAACCGGGATTTTGCTCGTTGCGATTTCCTTCAGAGTTGTCTGACGACCCTTTTTGTGCGGCAAAAAGCCGAGAAATATAAATCGGTCGGAGCTGATACCGGCGATAGAAAGCGCAGCTGTAAGTGCCGAAGGTCCGGGCACCGCTTCTATCTTCAGATCCGGCAGCGATTCACGAATTCGAGATACGAGCCGTGCGCCAGGGTCGGAAAGTCCGGGTGTTCCCGCATCCGTC
>MHRI01000036.1:0-4475 GCA_001820935.1 Candidatus Taylorbacteria bacterium RIFCSPHIGHO2_01_FULL_51_15
CAGCACGCAAATTGGTTGAGAGAGCATTCACGACCGAAACACCGACGCCGTGGAGACCTCCCGAGACCTTGTAGCCCTCACCGCCAAATTTTCCTCCGGCGTGAAGCGTTGTCATGACGGTCTCAAGCGCAGAGACTTTTGTTTGCTTATGAATATCAACCGGAATACCACGGCCATTGTCTACCACACGAATGCGATTCCCGGGAAGAAGCGCGACTTCAATATCATTCGCGAATCCGCCCATCGCCTCGTCGCGCGCATTATCAAAAACCTCCCAAATAAGATGGTGAAGGCCGTCGAGGCCGGTTGTGCCAATATACATGCCGGGGCGCTTGCGGACCGGCTCAAGGCCCTCAAGAACGGTGATGTCCGCGGCGCGGTATTCAGACTTTTTAACGGCGTCTTTGATGTTTTCTTTGGCCATTTTTTAACAAAAATAGAGCCCTTTCGGGATTCCTCTATTTTACCAAAAAATGCTTGAATTTCCAAGCTTTTTTGTGAATATAGACCTCGAAAAACACCTTATTTTGAGCGCTGAAAATGTTAAGTAATTGTTGATACTTGACAAAAAAATACAAGTATGCTAAACTATATTTAGATAAAGAATTTCGTTCAGTCAGCCCGCTTGGAATCACTTCTTAGTGGACTGACTGAACGAAGTGCCTCATCATCTCGATGGGGGTTCCCTTCCACACTTTAGATTCGGTTCTGGTGGGTACAGCCTCGCAGATGCGACGCGTACCCCAAAGTAACTCAGCAAGATACCAAGGGTTGGAGCCCAAGGTTGAAATACAGATAAAGTCTTGCAAAAGGAAGAACAGCTGGCACTCTGCCAGCTTTTTTTATTACCGCACGACCCAGCCGCGATTAGTGATCGCGGCTGTTATTTTTTCCATGACTTTGTTTACTTCCTCGTCGGTAAGGGTGCGATCTTTGGCCTGATACGCAAAACGAAATGCATAGGAAATTTTTCCTTCTTTTTTAAATTCATCAAAAAGCATCGAATTTGCGAGAAGCTCTCCTGCTTCTTTTTTTATTACCGAAAGTATCTCATCTGCGTTCGTTCCTTCAGGAACAAAAATAGCGATGTCTCGAAGCACAAATGGATACACAGAATACGATTTATACGATATATCGTATAGTTTTGAGTTTGATATATCATACTCATTTGGTTGAGGAAGTTTTTCTATAAGTTTTTCGACATTAAATTCAAGAAATTGACCCTCCCCAATGATGGACCTCGTAGGTCCATCATTGCTCATATCGAGTAAGCCATGTAATTTTTGAACAGTTTTCTCAAGTATTTTTATTGAGTCCCCTTTTTTAGGTGCTGTTACGCCAATACCAAGGGCAGTATGTTCTCCGTTTCTATCAAATACCTTCCCTATCTCAAAAATAGCTACGCGCGAAAGCCCGAGTAGGGGTAAATTTCTGCTATTTTGCTCGAGGCTTTTTGTTATACCAACTTCAAGGCTTTTTCGCAGGCTCGGCCGATCAAGAGCAACGGGGTTCGTGGTTTCCACCTCCCCCTTCCCTTTTTCAACAAATGAGTAGGTTAGTACTTCAGAAAAGCCTTCGTTCACAAGGAAATCACGAATTTTTTCCGCATAGTAAAAATTCTTATTAATTTCGAGTGGAACACTTTCCGATTTCGGCATAACGGGGGAAATATTTTCATATCCATACACACGCCCTATCTCCTCGACGACATCTTCTTTGATGTTCAAATCAAGACGTTCAAATGGCGTGGTTACCGTAAACGTTCCGTTTTTTTCTGCGAACGAAAAATGGAGTCTTTCCAGAATGCCTATTATTTCATGTTCACTAAGACTGGTACCGAGAAGCCCATTTATTTCCTGTAGGGTAACAACGATCTGTCGCTCCTTTTGTAGTGTTGGATACATGTCAACATAGCCTTCGACGGTTCCCCCGGCAACTTTAACAATAAGATCTATTACTTCCGTAAGGGCGTAGGAAGTAAGTTCAGGCGAGAGTTCGTGCTCAAACCGCACCGAGGCATCAGTACGAAGCTTCAATCGTTTAGCCGTTTTTCGAATAGACGAACCGTGGAAATTTGCAGACTCAATAATGATATCCGTTGTCGTTTTAGTGATTTCTGTCGGTTTTCCTCCTTTCACGCCGGCAATACCAATTGGCGTATTGCTCATACCATCCACAATAAGAAGATCGTCCTCAATCATTTCATACTCTTTTAGGTCAAGCGTGGTAATTTTTTCTCCTTGTTTTGCGGTGCGAACGAGGATTGCATAGGCCCCGTCTTTTTCAGCCATCTGCCCCATATCAAACGCATGGAGAGGCTGGCCCACATCAAACATCACGTAATTGGTCGCATCCACTATGTTGTTTATCGAACGCTGGCCGATCGATTCGAGCCGCTCTTTAAGCCAGTCGGGTGATGGGCCAACACTCACTCCTTTTATGACCGCCGCACTGTACCGAGGGCTTCGAGCTGCATCTTTTAGCGTAACGGTAAATACATTCGAATCGGGGCGTAAGGAAGGAGGTGCACCCAAAGGATCGCGCATAAGCGGCAAATTAAAAAGCGTGCCGATTTCTCGAGCGATGCCGCGGTGCGATAGCGAGTCGTGTCCGCGGTTCGGCAAAACAGCAATATCAAAAACGGTATCATTCCCCTTCTGTTCAAGCCCTTCGACCTCAAACGCATCTCGCGTGAGCATCGCCCGAATTTTTTGCGGATCAGGGAGCAGTGAATCAAAAAAAGTTTGTAGCCAATTATAGGAGACCTTCATACTAGAATTGGTTTATAAACCGAAGGTCGCCGTTGTACATAAGGCGAACGTCATCAATTCCCCATTTTAAAATTGCCAAGCGATCGATGCCAGTACCAAACGCAAATCCTTGGTATTTTTCAAGGTCCACCCCGGCATTTTTTAAGACGGTTGGATGCACCATACCGGCACCCATAATCTCAATCCAACCGGTTTTTTTGCATAGTGCGCAGCCCTTGCCCTCGCACTTAAAGCATTCCATATCAACCTCAACACCAGGCTCAACAAATGGGAAAAACCCGGCACGCAGGCGCACGGATAATTTTTTGCCGAAGAGTTCGGTAAAAAACCGCTCGAGCACAGCCTTTAAATTAGCAAGTGTTACACCTTCCCCGACCATGAGCCCTTCCACCTGATAAAATTGCGCTTCGTGCGTCGCATCAGTCGCTTCGTTGCGATACACTTTCCCCGGCACAATAATGCGTATCGGGAGCTTGTCCTTATGGGCTTCTAGGTAACGAACCTGCACCGGAGAAGTATGCGTGCGAAGAACCGTTTTATCGCGGCCTTTTATGAAAAAGGTGTCCTGCATGTCGCGTGAGGGATGATCGGCGGGAACATTTAATGCATCGAAGTTGTACCACTCTGATTCGATTTCAGGCCCTTCGGCAACGGCAAAACCCATCTTCGAGAAGATGGAAACAATATCGGATATGAGCGTCGAAATCGGGTGGCGATGACCGGAAGACATAGGAGACTATTATACCTTGAGCTTGATATACCTGAGCCGGAGGAGGGACTTGAACCCACGACCCGCGCTTTACAAAAGCGCTGCTCTACCAACTGAGCTACTCCGGCCTAATATTTTCGAAGATTCTAATATCCAGCTATTGATTAGCTCAAGGAGTTTGCTATCAGAATATCGAAGCGAAATCGTACCATATTCTGACATTGATTTATAGGTACCCCGTCTATGAATATGTTCAAACGGTTCATAGAATTGTGATAATGGAATTTTCGTCTTTTTACTCCAAAAAGACATCAGATATTCCTTATTTTGACCTGAGTAATAATGTAGGACAACCCGCAATCTATCTTCTGATATTCCGCAGATTACTCGCAAAAATTGCAAAAACAAAGCTACCATCTCAGGGTTACTATTACTGAGAGTAACCGTTGTTCCCTGTTTCGTACCTTCACCCCAATACAGCATAACACCTGCAACTTTCAATTTTTCTTCCTTTCTGGTTAAATTCTTTTTTACTTTAAAAATCTTTTTATCAAATTTCGTTATATACACCTGTCGAATAGCCTCGCTGAGATTTCTTTTAGGAATTTTATGCTTCTGCAGTACGTATCTTACTTTAGATTCAGATACTAATAAAGTATCGGCTATTTGTCTAGCCGATAAAAAATGTTTTTGATAGAGGTTAATTATCTTCTTTTCACTCCGGATCACATCCTTAATTTTAAGTGACCAGAGGTTAGATAACCAGAGCTCTTATGCACAGGAATTCATTCGAAAATTTGACCGCGGTTGCCTTGTTTGTGTTCCGATACCTCGCGCAAAAAGGTAGAAACGGAGTCGCCGCGATGCAATGTCCCTTTACCTTTTATCATATTCACAACGCCAAGCAACCGGCGCTCAAAAATATGGAGTATGCGGAGAAGGAAAAGACTTGCCATGTGCGTCAACTCCCGAAGAAGGTGCTTAACAAAGTCTGA
>MHRI01000036.1:4499-7217 GCA_001820935.1 Candidatus Taylorbacteria bacterium RIFCSPHIGHO2_01_FULL_51_15
GGCGTACTGCGCATAGGAGATTACAAGAGCGTCTGCCTTTACGCGTGCCCCATTAAGTATCCGGCGATTGGTGCGCACTTCCCACTCTTTGAGAAAAAGAAAACCAAAAAGGGCTAGAAACGAGAGGCAAAAAATAATTACAGCCGTCATAGGGTAATGTTACCCCCTTACATCAAAACGCACAAATTTGGCGATTTCAATGCGCTCGCCAAATTTTTGAATGGCCCCATCAACAAGGTCTCGGATCGAGCGTCCCGGATCCTTAACAAATGCCTGTTCGAGAAGAATTTTGTCTTTGAAATAAGCGTCAAGTTTGCCGGCTAAAATCTTGGTTTGAAGATCTTCCGGCCTTCCGGCTACTTCGGAAGCAAAGACTTCCTTTGCTTTCCCCATGGCAGTTGCATCTACTTCAGCTCGAGAAAGATACTCCGGATTCGCTGCTGCGACCTGCATGGCAATATCATAGGCGAGCTTTACGAATTCTTCATTTTTTGCCACAAAGTCCGTCTCGCAGGCAAGCAAAACGAGTGACGCCACTGTGCGCGTATTGTGTACATAGGCCTGAATGGCGCCCGCGGCAAGAGCCCGATCACCCTTTTTTGCGGCCAGCGCTCCGCTCTTCTTTCGTAAAATGATAAGGGCCTTTTCTTTATCACCACCCGCTTCCTCAAGCGCTTTCTTGCACTGCATGACCGAAACACCGGTCAGATCACGCAACGTCTTGATGTCATCAGTGGTAATCATACTAGTCCTCAGTCTATAGCAAATAGCGCCTGTTTTTTCTACGGACTGACTACTGACTAACGACTACGTTCCGTTCTTTCACTCCCTCCGCATAGGCGCCAGCAATTTCTTGTACAAAAAAAGTAATACTTTGGACTGTGGCGTCATTCCCGACAATAGGGGAGGTCACCTGCCGAAGATCACAATCGGAGTTCATAAGCGCAATCGTCGGGATACGCGCGCGAAGTGCTTCCGTTGTTGCCGCCGATTCCTCGCGTGTATCAACAATGAAGAGCGCCTTCGGAAGTTCTTTCATGTCGCGAATGCCGTTGAAATTTTCTTCAAGTTTTGTAATCTCGCGGTCAATAAGCAGGCGTTCTTTCTTTGTGTATTTGCCGAGTTCACCGCGCTCACGCTGGCCGGAAAGTTCGGCGAGGCGCTCCAAACGGCGGCGGATTTCGCTCCAGTTTGTGATTGTCCCACCAATCCAGCGGCCTGCCACGTAGGGCATGCCGAGAGAAATTGCAGCATTTTTGATCGCATCCCGCGCTTCGGGCTTCCCGCCGACAAAAAGGACCATTTTACCGTCCTTGCCAAGCGTACGCGCAAAGGCCTTTGCCTCATCAAGCAGTTTGTCGGTTTCTTCCAGATCAAAGATTTCTACGCGATTTTTTGCGCCAAAAATATAGGGGGAAACGGAAGGATGTCGGCGCGAACGCGAATAGCCAAAATGCGCGCCAGCCTTAAACATGGTGCCAATTCGATCGTTTGGAATATTCCCTTTTTCAAACGCCGTATCGCTCATATGCCGAGGGATTCTAACAGAAAGAAGGCCGAGACGCAACTTATTTTGAAGCACTCGCCGCGCTTAGGGCTGTAATAATTTGATCTATGCCACCGGCAAAAATGGTACCCACATTGTGCCACGAGTTCTTGAGGCGGTGATCCGTTACACGGTCCTGCAAGATATTGTAGGTGCGGATTTTTTCTGACCGGTCGCCCGTGCCTATCTGCTCTTTGCGGTTTGCCGCAAATTTCTTTGCCTCTTCTTCTTCGTGAAGCGCTTCGAGTTTTGCCATTAAGACCGCCATGGCTTTTTCGCGATTTTGCGCCTGACTTCTTTCTGACTGGCTCCGAGCATCGACGCCGGTTGGCGTGTGAATGAGGCGAACCGCCGTTTCCACCTTATTGACGTTTTGTCCGCCAGCGCCACCTGAGCGCGAAAATTCCATTTCGATATCGGCCGGATTTACTTCAATTTTCTGCTTTTTTCGGATAGGTAAAATCACCACCGAAGCGGTTGAGGTGTGCACTCGCCCAGATTTTTCCGTCTCCGGTACTCGCTGAATGCGATGTACGCCGGTTTCAAACCGTAGCTGCCGGTAGACGTCCTTTCCTCGAATTTCGTATACCACTTCCTTATAGCCGCCAAGCTCCGTCTGAGACTCGCTCAAAATCCGTGAGCTCCAGCCCTGCTTTGAGGCATACGCCCGGTACATTGCCGCAAGCTCGGCGGCAAAAAGACTTGCCTCTTCCCCTCCCGCACCAGCCCTAATTTCGAGTACGATTTCATTTGGAAATGCGTCCTCGGTGTCTTCCTGCTCGACTATTGCCGTCATTTGTAGAAGAAGCGCTTCTTTTTGTGCACGAAGCGCCTCTACTTCATCATGTGCAAGAGATTGAAGCGCGGGGTCAGAGCCCGCTAAGGCACGCGCCTCGCCCTCCTCTCGCTCAAGCCGTTCATACTCCGAAGCGAGAAATTTGGTCTTCTGATTTTTTTTAAATGTTTCGAGATCAGCCATATCTTAACCATAACAAGAAACACCCGCCTTGAAACGGGTGCTTCTTGTTATGGCGCCATTATTTCTTGCCCGCTTTTTTGGCGCTTTTTACAGCTTTCTCTCGGCGCACCTTGAATTTTTCAACACGCCCGGCGGTATCAATGATCTTTTCCGCTCCCGTGTAGAAAGGGTGGCAGGCGCTGCAGATTTCAAC
>MHRI01000036.1:7233-15945 GCA_001820935.1 Candidatus Taylorbacteria bacterium RIFCSPHIGHO2_01_FULL_51_15
GTCGAACCAATAGTATAAACCGCCCCGCACGCACAGGTAACGACGGCATTCGGGTAATACGTTGGATGAATATCTGCCTTCATGTTGTGCCGATATTAACAGAAAAAATACCCTCCCGCAAGCCCCGTTGAGAGTACGCGTGCGCAGGAATTTTGGGATGTCTAAAAAAGTATTACTTTAATACCTTAAAGGTTTGACTTTATCGCACGCGCCCTACTTCTAACGGGGCAAGCGCTTGCCTCATCTAATTCGCCCGGGCAAGAAGTACATTTATTTGCTGTTGATATTTCTCCGCCAATTCCATCACATCATCCCCGTAGAAAGCATATGCGGGTTTTGATGCATTAACCCAGCCGGCCAAATAACGCAGTGCCGCAAGCCGCTCAGCGGCGAAAGTTCCGCGGGCGGCGCCATTATCTTTAAGCAAGATAGCGGCGGCAGCAAAGGCATCTTCTGGGTTCCAAGGACTCGGCGGATTATGTCCCGTCGCCTTCGCAATGCGGTCCTCGTAGAGCACCCACGTCGAAGGAATAAACTGCGCCGGCCCCATGGCGCCACCCCAGCCATACCAAGGTTTTTTAGAAACCGGCATGGTGTCGGGATTCAACCCAAGCGAGGCAGTAATCCGGAGAAACGGTTCCGTATCTCGCGGAGCTTTCATGTCGACGCGCCAGGTGCCGGTACCGATGTTTTCGCCAAGATTTGATTCCTCGGCAATAATGCCAAGAATAAACGCAGCACGAACGCCGGTTGCCGCTTCGGCATGTTTTGCATACTCAAGAGCCTTCTCAAACGGAATAGCCGCCGAACCGGTCAAGGTGAAAAGTTCGCTTCGGATCTGGGCAGCGGTTTTTTGGGTTGAAAAAATAATTTTTTGATAAATAGCTTCCTGCCCTTTTGAGTCTTTGAGTATTTTTTGCTTTTCCCGTTCCTGTACCTGTATTTTCTGCTGTTCGAGCACCTGGAGCTGGCGCAGCTGTTGCTCTTCCGCGCGTTTATCCTCCAGCGCATTTTTCTGCTCTAACGTCGTTGCTTTGGTATCATCTATAACAACAAAGGAATCTTTTAGAGCCTTCTGAACGGTAGAGAAGGTATCAAGTTCTTCAAAAACATCCGACAAACTGCCCTCGCCGAGTAATACCGCGATTGGGGGACGATTGTCTATTTCGTTTGTTTTTCGAATAAGTTGGGCGAGGGAAAGCTTTTCCCGTTGCAGTTTTTCGTTTAGGCCGTTTATGGTTGTTTGTTTTTCGCCAATATCGCCCGTCAAGTTTTGAATCGCGATATCGCGCGCCTTTATCGAAAGTTTTGCCGAAGTAATTTTAGCGTCGAGAATTGCAATATCGCGTTTCAATGATTCGCTTTCGCCTTGTTTTTGTTTTAAAAGATTTTGCTGAACCGCGATCTGCGCCTCAAGATCAGCAAGCTGTTTTTCAAGCTGCTGCCGATGCGTAAGAACATCCGCTGCCGTCTGCGCGTGCAGGGTCAGTACGGAAAACGGAATGAGGGCCATTGCGAGAACCATCGCAAAAACCACACCTGCTACGGTAGGCTGCATACTTTTAAGTATACCCCGTGAGATACGTGTGCTCAATCGGCTTCCTGAAATAATTACGGTTTATCTCACGAGAGTTAGCGCGAAAAGAAGTGGGGGGGGATTATTCAACTGTGGCTTCTTCTGTTGTTTCTTCTTTGCCTTTCTTTTCTACTTCGATAGCCGAGAGATCCACCGCTTCAATTGGCGCTTCTGCTTCTTCTTTTGCTTCGGCAACGAGTGCCACGACTTCATTTGGGTTTTCCGTAAGACCGACGCCCTCGGGCAAGACAATATCTTTTGCCTCAATCTGACTCTCAAAATTTATGAGAGCGGAAATATCAACATCAATGGCGTGCGGAAGATTAGAAGGCACGGCTTCAATTTCGATTTCATGAAGAACCTTTACCAAGGTCCCGCCGAGCTCTTTCACTGCCGGGGCAATGCCGATAAAGTTAAGGGGGACGGCAACCTGGACTTTTTGTCCTTTTTCAAAGACATAAAAATCAGCGTGGCGGGGCTCTCCGGAAACAGGCTCGTAATCAACCTCATGGATGAGTGCTTCTTTCTCTTCTCCGAGCCCCGAAAGTTTTATAACGGTTGATTCACCGGCCTCTTTGAGAACCTTCTTAAAATCTTTAAGGGCAATGGCAATGGGGGTGGAGGATTCTTTGCGCCCATAAAAAACGGCGGGAATAAAGCCCCGCACGCGGAGTTTTGCCCTCTCGCCAGCCGCCCTCTTTTCTACCCTTAGTTCAAGCATGGCTAAAAGTATACTTATATTAGCGACTAATGCAATAAATTTCTTGACTAACTACCGAATAAGGAGGACAGTAAGGGCGGACTGGAGATTTCTCATGACTCTCAGACGATTTGGTCTTTTTATTCTCGCCCCTTTTTGCTTCATGACAATAATTGGGGTGTTTATCGGTGCCGATCTCGACCTCAAAATCCGGCGGCGCTTTCGCCCAAGCCGAAAAGAATACAACCCTCATCGCTGTGATAAACACCACAGCGCACGCGCGTACTAAACTGCCGACCTCGGCAGTTTTTTTATGCATTTTTTATGCAATGGCGTTTGGCGGTGTCTTCTCTTCAAAAAACGCGATGATATTTTCCGCCGCTAGTGCCGACATCGCGGCGCGTGTTTCCTCAGTTGCGGAAGCCGTATGTGGCGTAAGCACCACGTTTAAAAGTTCTGCGAGGCCAGGAGTTAATCTCGGTTCGTTCTCAAATACATCGAGCGCCGCTCCTTTGATTATTCCCTTTTGCAGGGCCTGAACGAGCGCCTCCTCGTCAATGACCGCGCCGCGCGAAGTATTTACAAGATAGGCGGTTGGCTTCATCAGGCGAAGTGTTTCGGCGTTTATGAGATGTTTGGTACTTGGTAAGAGCGGTACATGGAGAGAAACAACATCCGCCTCTTTGAGTACCTCCTCAATAGTCGAGCAAAAACGCGCGTCCATATCTCGTTCGAGTTCCTCATTGCGCTTCACGTCATAATAGAGAACCCGCATGCCAAATCCGTGACAGGCGTGATGCGCTACGGTATGCCCAATCCGGCCAGCCCCCAAAATACCGAGTATCTTCCCTTTCATATCGAGCCCGAGTAGCAGCATGGGCGCCCACCCCTCGTATTTCCCCGACCGAATATACTGATCGGATTCCACAATGCGATGCATAAGCGCCATCATAAGCGCGAAGGTATGCTCGGCAACACTGTCGGTCAGCACGCCGGGCGTATTCGTGATGGTTACACCGTGTGCTTTGGCATCTTCCACATTGATATTATCAAAACCGACGGCATAATTTGCAAAAATTTTTGCGGTTGGCGCCGCCTCAAAAACTTCTCGATCAATATGGTCCGTGAGAAGGCACAATACCGCGTCATAAGGCTTCGCGCGAAGGGCCGAAAGAAGTTCAGGACGTGTCAACACGCCGTCTTTTGTGCTTACGTCCACCTCGTATCCTTTTTCTCGGAGCACGGTAAGCCCGCGATCCGGAATATTGCGCGTCACAAATACTTTTTTCATCCCGCTCATAGGCCGTTAAAAAGCTTCAGACGCGCTTCTACAACTCCTCCGACTGCCTGCACCGCACTTTTCATAAATTTATAGGGCGCAATCTCGTCGGGGTTTTCCTGCAAAAACAATTGCAATGCTTTTCGATACGCGACGCGTATTTCAGTATTAATGTGGATTATGCTGATTCCGGCCTTAATCGCCTGCACAAAATCTTCGTCCGAAGTTCCCGACCCCCCATGAAGTACGAGCGGCACACCAGCCGCCTTTCGTAATTCTGAAATAAGCGGAATAGCAAGCGCCGGCTCCTTACCGCTTTTGAGCATTCCATGAAGATTCCCGACCGCCGGCGCAACGAGATCCACGCCTGTTTCTTTTACAAACGCTTCAATTTCTTCCGGCTTAGTAAGGTTTTCAGGTGAAAGGGAGGCCCCTTCAGGAATTGCATCAAGAAGTTTTGACGATTTTCCTATGTAGCCGATTTCCCCTTCAACAAGCACCTCGGGCCGAGTGCTTCGCGCATAGGCTACACCGGCTTTCGTTTGCGCGATATTTTCTTCAAACGGCAACTCGGTGCCGTCAAAAATAACAGAATCGAAACCGGCATCAACGGCTTCTTTCAGCTTTTCAAAAGAGTACGTGTGATCGGCATTTAAAAACACCGGATAGGAAAATTCCTCGCGAAGGCTATCAACAAAAGCTTTGATCTGCCGAACGCCAAAAAAAGACCGTTCGCCCTCGGAAACCCCGATGACGATAGGAAGATTCAAGCTGTGTGCAGCGTTAAAAACACCCCACAGGGTTTCAGAATCAGAGACGTTAAAATGACCGACGGCCACCTTTCGAGCTTCCGCATCCGCAATATGCTCCCTCAGTGTCTGCATTTTTCAATTGTATCACACCCCTTTTCCTCTGTTATACTAAAGAAATGCAACCACTTGATTTTGTAGCAATCGGCGACATCACCACCGACGCATTTATCCGGCTGAAGGACGCAAGCGTCCATTGCGATGTTGATCGCGAGCATTGCCTCCTGTGCATGCGCTTCGGCGACAAGATTCCTTACGAATTCGTGGAAATCATCCGCGCAGTTGGTAACGCCGGCAATGCCGCCGTTACCGCTTCGCGCTTGGGGCTCAAGTCGGCGATAGTTACCAACATTGGCGACGACCAAAACGGCAAAGAGTGCCGGGAATCGCTTGTAAAAGACCGGGTTGTCGCCGATTTCATTAAGATACACCCCGACAAACCAACCAACTACCACTATGTGCTCTGGTACGAAGACGAGCGCACCATTCTCATTAAGCACACGGAGTTTGATTATCAATTTTTGCAAGATCTTCCCGCACCAAAATGGATGTATTTGACTTCTCTTCCCTCCGTCGCCGAAAATTATCATGACCAAATTGCCCGCTATTTGCGCGATCATCCTGAAACCAAACTTGCCTTCCAGCCAGGCACCTTTCAAATAAAGCTCGGGCCGGAGCGCTTGAAAGAAATCTACGGACAAGCGGAAATCTTTTTCTGCAACAAGAACGAAGCAAAACTTATCCTTAAAAAACCCGAGGAGGAGGACATAAAAAAAATGCTTGCCGATCTCGCCGCGCTTGGACCAAAAATGGTAATCATGAGCGACGGGCCGCGCGGCGCATTCATCTTTGACGGCAACAACTATCGGTTCATGCCTATTTACCCGGATCCAAAACCGCCCTACGAGCGCACCGGGGCAGGAGACGCCTTTGCCTCGACGATAACCTCTGCGCTTGCCCTCGGCATGCCGATTGAGCAAGCGCTATCATGGGGACCAATTAACGCCATGTCCGTGGTACAGCAAATCGGGGCGCAAAGAGGGCTCCTCTCGCGCCCGGAGCTTGAGCGCTTCCTTGCCGAAGCCCCCTCTGATTACCAACCTCGCCCGCTTTAATTAAAGACAAAACCCTCCCAATGATGGACCTACAAGGTCCATCATTGGGCTCTTATGGAGGCAAAGCCCTGTTTGACAAAATCCGGCCCTTAGCGTTTTCGGGTTATTGCTTTCTTCACGGCGGCGATTATCGCCGGCACGTCCATACCGTATTCTTTAAGAAGTTCCGCGGGCTCTCCTGATTGTCCAAAACGATCCTTTACCCCGATAAATTCCATAGGCACCGGATATTCTTTTACGAGAAGTTCGGCAATTGCCGAACCTAAGCCTCCGGCAATTTGATGCTCCTCCACGGTAACAATCGCTCCTGTTTTAGTAGCGGCGGCAAGTATCGCCTCTCGGTCCAAAGGCTTAATCGTATGGTTGTTAATGACCATAGTGCCGATTCCTTGGATTTCAAGCTCCCGCGCCGCTACAAGAGCGTTGTACACGAGAGGACCGCAGGCAATAAGAGCCGCTTGCGGATTTTTTGACTCCCACATCGTGAGAGCTTTTCCAATGACAAAAGGCGTTTGCGCTGAAGTCATAACCGGTGTTTTTTCTCGGGCAAAACGCAAGTACACCGGCCCGTCCGTAAAGGCAGCCGTAAACGTTGCTTTTCGCGCTTCCTCGGCGTCGCAGGGATAGATAACGGTCATGTTTGGCTGTACCCGCATAAGTGCCATATCTTCAAGCGCCTGGTGCGTGGCGCCATCTGGGCCAACGGAGATACCGGCGTGCGCCCCAGCTATTTTTACCGGCACATTGTTTAAAGAAATGGTCGTACGGATTTGCTCGTTGTTTCTGCCGGGCGAGAAAACGGCATAGGAGGTAATGAAAGGAATCTTTCCATAATTGGCGAGGCCTGAGGCAATGGTTGCAAGATTTTGCTCGGCAACGCCGATTTCAATATAGCGATTCGGAAATTTTTCTTTAAACCAGTGCGCGCGCGTTGACTCGGCCAAATCTGCGCAGAGTACGACGACACGGCTGTCTTTCTCTCCCGCCTCAACGAGCCCCTTGCCAAAGCCATCCCGTGTCGGCACCTGCGCAACGGTTTTTACGTCAAAAATATTTTGGTTTAGTTTAGCCTCTGGTCGGAGCATATTATGATTTGCCCATTTGGCGATATTCTTTTTTAATTTTCCAATATAGCTCTTCCGTGCCCTCCTCTCTTTTGCCCGAGCACGGGCGGAGGCGGGACCGCACCGCGAGCAGAGCGCAATTCGCCGCTCCAGAATTGACGCGTGTTTTCAAAAAGAATGTCCGAGTGCTATTCATTGGTGTTCGCTTTTAATTTTACCTTGAAGTGTGCGCAGTTCTGATAAAAACTTTTTTGCCTCATCTGATTTTGGCGGGATGCCGTGCCAGCGATAGTCAAATTCTATTTCCTTGATGCCCTTGCCGGGAATAGTGTGCGCGATAATCACCGTCGGCTTTTCATAAATTGCCTTCGCCTCTTCGACTGCGTTCACAAATTCTCGAATGTTATGCCCGTCAACCTCAATAACATGCCAATTGAACGCCTCCCATTTTGCCCGCAGAGGCTCAAGCGGCATTACTTGCTCCGTCATTCCGTTAATTTGAATGTTGTTGCGATCAATGATGGCCGTAAGGCTTGAAAGTTTATTGTTTGCCGTAAACATCGCCGATTCCCAAACATTGCCCGCCGCCTGTTCCGCGTCCGACATAAGGCAGTAGACGCGAAACCGTTTGTTATCCATCCGAGCCCCATAAGCAATGCCCGCCGCCTGCCCAAGCCCGAGACCCAATGGGCCAGACGTTGTTTCAACTCCCAGCAACCGCTCGCGCTCGGGGTGCCCTTGCAAACGCGAGCCAAATTTACGCAGGGTCATCGCTTCTTCAAGCGAAAAATAACCCGCGTGCGCCATCGCTGCATAACGCACCGGGGTAATGTGCCCATTTGAAAGGATGAGACGGTCGCGCTCCTCCCAAAGCGGATTTTTCGGATCGTGCCGAAGGAGATGAAAATAAAAAGCGGTGAAAATATCAGCCATCCCCAAAGGACCTGCCGTATGACCCGATCCGGCCTCCACGAGCATTTTAATTATGGTCTGGCGAATGTCGTTCGCTGTTTTTTCAAGCTCTTTTATTTCGTTATCGTCAAGATATGAAGACATGCTTTTTGTTAGTGTTTTAGGAGCGGTACTCAAAATTATGATATATCATAATTTTGAACATTCTTGCTTCTTGATTCCTTATTCATAATTCTTACTTCATGGCTCATGGTCCCTCCTCATCAAGTGATTGAAAATCTTTAAGTGTTTCTTCTAGTAAGTCGCTCTCAAAAAGTGCCGAGCCAACCACAAGGCGCTTTGCTCCCGCTTCGATAAGAAGCGGGGCGGTTTCAAAATTTACCCCGCCGTCAACGGAAATACAAACGTCAGGAAAGAGCCTTCGTAAATCGACAATCTTCTGGAGCACGCGTTCATCAAACGGCTGGCCTTGATACCCGATCTGCTCAATGCCCATGAACTGCACGAAGTTAATCCGATCAAGGAACGGTTCGACTAAGGCATTCGATGTGCCGATATTGAGCGCCAACCCGATCTCTACGGCATTTCTCCCGAGCTCTTCAAGTCCGGCAAAACGAGAGACAACGCTATCAATAATATCATCGTGGCGATCGGTGCTCTCCATGTGCACAATGAGCCGCCGCGCACCCGCTTCAATCCACCCGTCAATAATTTCTTCCGGTTGCTGCACCATAAGATCAATTTCAAAGTCCAAACTGTTCCAAAATGGCATGCCTTCCGCTCCCTCAAGGATTTGCCGGAACTCTTCGATGCCTTCCGTGGTATAGGGCCAATTCCGTGAGCGCGTGAATTTGCCATCCATCACATCAATTTGAACCAACGGCACTAATCCTTCGACGCGCGCAAGCTTGTCGCGCAAATCGTCGAGGCTTTCGGGCATTACTGCTGGGATGATTTCGACCATGGCTGAAGGGAATCTATCTCCTTAATGCGGCGAACATGCCGCTCGCTGCCTGAAAAACGGGTTCGAAGCCAAACTTCGACCGCTGTTTTAGCTTCTTCTTCGCTTACAAATCTTGCGCCGAGAGAAAGCACATTGGCATCGTTATGCTCGCGGCTTAAGGAAAGCACCCGCGAAGATCCGCCATAAAAGACAGCGGCGCGCACCTGGGGAAAGCGATTTGCGCCCATTGCCTCCCCCTGCCCCGAGCCGCCAATCACGATTCCTATGATTTCCGCGGGCTTTGCCGAGACCTG
>MHRI01000036.1:15995-16874 GCA_001820935.1 Candidatus Taylorbacteria bacterium RIFCSPHIGHO2_01_FULL_51_15
TAAAAGGGCCCAAATCTTCCGTTGCATAGCCAAGGGAATGGACAAACGGGACAAGGACCGCCTTCAAATCAAAACCGGCGTGATCTGAGGCTAAAAGGACTCTCATTAATTACCCGTTTGGGCGTAGGACCCTGTTTTTATAACATGATCGAGAAGCGTGTAAGCGTACCCCATTTCATTGTCATACCAGGCAAGCACTTTCACCAGATTTCCGCCAATAACCCGCGTAAAAGCAAGATCGGCAACAGAGGCAAACTCACTTCCAATAATGTCCGACGAAACGAGCTGTTCTTCGGTCACCGTAAAAACATGGTTCCAACGCGGATCTTTCGCGGCGGTGCGCAGTATTTCATTCACCTCTTCCGCGCTCGTATCGCGCTTTGCGACAAAAGTAACGTCTACTATGGAACCAGTAACCACCGGCACGCGGATAGCGATGCCGTCAAACTTCCCCTCAAGTTCCGGCAGTGCTTTTGTTACCGCGATCGCCGCCCCGGTGGTAGACGGCACAATATTTTGGGCGGCAGCGCGTCCCCGACGAAAATCTTTTCCTTTTACCGGCGAATCGACCAGGGCTTGCGTTGCCGTATAGCCGTGGGTTGTACTCAAGAGTGCTTTTTCAATGCCAATGGTTTTGTTCAAAATGTACATGAGGGGGCTTCCGGCATTTGTGGTACACGAAGCATTTGAGGAAATCTGGCATGTTTTGAGCTCATCATCATTGATGCCCATGAGTACCGTTGCCCCGACAATACCTTCCGGCGGTTCGTCCTTGGCTGGCGCCGTCGTTACTACCCTCTTTGCGCCAGCATCAAGATGCACGCGTGCTTTAGCATAATCTTCAAAGAATCCTGTCGCCTCAACTACCACGTCTATTTT